>JAAYDU010000023.1 GCA_012729095.1 Methanobacteriota archaeon
CTTCTGGTGGACGATATAGGACATGCATAATAGGTATAACTATGTAAGTAGATAAACATTCGCATAGCCAGCATTGGATAACATCAGTATATCGTCGGGCTAGTTATCAAAACCCGGGAGTTTGGGTCTCAGTGCTCATCGTCATCTCGGTGGTGCTGCTGGGGGCGGCGATATTCTCCACCCTGTCGCTAATGATCGCCTGTATGGTGAAAACGCGGGAGCGCTTCATGGGAATAGGGCAGATGGTTACCATGCCCCTTTTCTTCGCCAGCAATGCCATATATCCCATAGAGATGATGCCTGGCTGGCTTCAGATAATATCCTACGGGAACCCGCTGACGTACGTCGTGGACGCCCTGCGCGCGGTCATGGTGGTCGGGGGCAGCAGCGAGTTCGGTGTCGCCTTCGACCTGGCCCTGCTGACCGTGATGATGGTCGCGCTAATAATCGTAGCCGGAAGGCTTTACCCGCGCGTGGCCAGGTGACACGCGGCCTGCGAAACTGTTTTGAGCTTGGCCGGGGATTGAGGTGCGAGGGACATGATCAAGGTCGTACTGCTTCGCCACGGGGAGAGCACCTGGAACAAGGAGAACCGATTCACCGGCTGGACCGACGTCGGCCTATCCGATAAGGGAGTGGCGGAGGCGCACGAGGCCGCCCGTTTGCTTAGGGAGGGGGGTTACGAGTTCGATATCGCCTTCACGTCCCTGCTGAAAAGGGCCATAAAGACCCTGGACATAGTCCTGGAGGACATGGACCTGTGCTGGCTTCCCGTGCGGAAATCGTGGCGCCTCAACGAGAAGCATTACGGTGCCTTGCAGGGACTGAACAAGTCCGAGATGGCCAAGAAGTACGGGGAGGAGCAGGTGCTGCTTTGGCGTAGGGCGTACGATGTCAGGCCCCCAACTTTGGAACTGGACGATCCGCGCCACCCGGCGCATGACCGCCGTTACGCCGACATGTCGCCGGAGGACGTTCCGGGAACGGAGTGCCTGAAGGACACGGTCGCCAGGTTCGTCCCCTACTGGAAGGAGCGGATCGTTCCTGAACTGAAGAACGGGAAACGCATCATCATAGCTGCCCACGGTAATTCCCTGCGGGCGCTGGTGAAGTACCTGGACAATGTTCCGGATGAGGAGATCGTTTCACGCAACATCCCCACCGGAGTTCCGCTGGTCTACGAGCTTGACGAGGGGATGAGGCCGATACGCAGCTACTACCTCGGAGACCAGGACTCCGTCAAGAAGGCCATGGACGCGGTGGCCAAGCAGGGCAAGGCCTAGGCGAGCATGCTTAGCGCGCAGCCTTTCCCCCGGACCCTTTCCCGGAGGAGTTAGACGGGATGGGTGGTCTAAGAGCCGTCATTGCCATCGGGATACCTTCGATAACTGCCCTGCCCGATGAAAATGCATAAAAGCACAATATCAACGACCTCACCGTCGGGCGGAGCGAGATTATGATAGAGAACCATCATAATTCATTATCACAATTGTGTAAAAAGTGAGCGGTCCTTATTTAAGTGGACAGCCAATTGTCATATTTATCTATAATAATTGTATTATATCATCGTCGAATTCCATCATCAGGGATTTGGTTACCCTGAACCCGTTTGAATCATATGGCCAGATTATGAAGGGCCATGCCGTTCTGACATATTATCGGCACATCTTTCACTTATTTCGATAGTGGAAAGCAAGACTTTATAAGGCCGGGACTCCAAATTTTATTATGCCTTCTAGGCTAAGGCGTCCGGAAGAAAGGCCCATCCCATAACCCTCTCCCTGATTTGTCGTTAGATCCTCCGCCTATCCCAGCCGGACGCTGATATTTTGTTTAGGGGCTCCACGCTCACTTGATCATAAGATAGTAAGATCCGCGGCCTTTTCCCTTGCGCAACACGTATCCTGCCTTTTCTAATGCCTGAAGGTCGTTGTAAGCGGTCGGAACGGAAACGGACATCATGAAGGAGACCTCGCCGGTGGTTATCTTTCCTTTTTCTTGTATTACCCTGAGCATCCTTTTCTGCCTGTCGGTGATGGGGCTAAGCTCTCTAGCCGATGAGTTCAGCAGAGTGACTTTGAAGAAACCTGCGATCTCCTCGAAACGTGGGTCGGGGAGTCCAGCCTCCATCATGGCCGATCTTATCCTGGGTATGCCACTGGCCATTCCTTCTACGATCCGTAGTTCTCTCAACAACCCGTAAAGAAGGGGGTTTCTCTGGATGGATATGGACCCGAGCGCGGAGATGCTGAGCCCCGGAAGCAGCCGCCCGGGGTTCACTATCTCAATACGGTCATCGAAGATGCTGACTTGAACACCGTTACAATCAAAATAGTCCCGGTGTACGACAGCGTTTATCAAGAGTTCCCTAATAGCAGCCACAGGATATTCCGGGACCTCCTGGCTGACCATCCCCTCGATCTTGAGGCCGACCTTGATGTTCCTGAATATGAAAGCCTCGGCGGTAGAAAGGTTTTCGAGCACGGTGCCATCGGCGTATAGCTTGTCAAGTATCCTGACCGGTTCCCGCCCGGCGAAGCGTACGAGACGTATCTCGCTTTGAGGAACCGCCCTTCGGGGATTGTTGCTGAACATGAGCACGGCAGCGTTCCTCAGATCACCCCTACTGGTCGCCAGCTTGAGATTGAAGAGCACGTCCCTTAGATCGAACGGATCAGGTATCGCACCAGGTGAGCGCTTTTGTAGGTATTCCCTGACCTTTTTCTCATCGATGTCCTCCAATGTCTCCTCACTGGTTCGAAAGTCGTACCGGAGCAATTGCCGGTCGGCAAGGAACTGCATCAACGCCGGGCCATCCAATCTGAGATTTGAGCTTCCCGATCTTACGTAGATGAGTCCATTGTGAGTGCAGAAGGCATCAGGGGCCAATGTCCTTATGCTCAATCTTATGATGCTCTTCCCCCCTTCCTTCTCGATTTGTATATTATGGAGAGGAGTTGGTGAAACGCATTGGACCGCTCCTGACAGCCGCAGTTGAATGTCATCTAGCCTGCTTTCTTCGAGACCTATGATGTCGCCTCGGTCATCGACCCCGATGAGGATCTCCCCGCCAGAGGTGTTAGCGAACGCACAAGCGGTCTGGCCGATGTCGTTGAAATTTCTTGCGACCCTCTTGAATTCCAGATCCTGTCCTTCCTGACGGCGTTCTGAGATCATCAAGGTCGATAACACGAGTAATCATATATATTGATTATTAATGATTTCTTATTGATTTATTATTTATTAGTTGAATTGCCCACCAAGGGGTCCTTTGCAGATCTTACCTGAAAAAAGTAATAAGCGTCCATCGTTTGCCTTTCCCTGGTCAAAATGAACGACGCCGAGATAAACGCCGCCAAGGAGCACTTCGGTAAGATACTCAAAGAGCAGCTGATGCGGGTGGAGGACATGAAGGCCTCCTCCGGCTGGATGGACTACTCCAAGCTTGACAGGTTGGTAATAGGCGTCGTAGGCGGGGACGGCATCGGCCCGTTCATAAGCAAGCACGCCGAGAACGTGCTCAAGGAGCTGCTGAGGGACGAGATCGCCTCCGGGAAGGTGGAGGTGCGGACGATAGACGGCCTGACCATAGAGAACCGCTGCAAGCAGCTTAAGGCCATACCGGATGAGGTGCTTGCCGAACTGAAGAAGTGCCATGTCGTTCTCAAAGGACCGACCACCACCCCGAAGAAGGGCGACGGCTACCCGAACATCGAGTCCGCTAACGTCGCTATGCGCAGGGAGCTCGATCTTTTCGCCAACGTCCGTCCGGTGCGCATACCCGAGCAGAACGTTGATTGGACCTTCTACCGGGAGAACACCGAGGGCGGGTACATCCTGGGCAGCAAGGGCGTGGATGTTAACGAAGACATAGCCATCGATTTCACCGTGGCGACCACGCAGGGAAGCGAGCGCATCATCCGGCTGGCGTTCGACCACGCCAGGAAGACCGGGGTGAACCGGGTGACGGTCGTTACGAAAGCGAACGTCATCAAGAGGACCGACGGCAAGTTCCTGAGCGTTGCGGAACGTATCGCCAAGGAGTACCCGGAGGTCAAGTGGGACGACTGGTTCATCGATATCATGACGGCAAAGCTCATCGACCCTTACCGCCGGGCCGATTTCAAGGTAATGGTGCTTCCGAACCTGTACGGTGATATCCTTACGGACGAGGCGGCGCAGATACAGGGCGGCGTCGGTACGGCCGGTTCGGCGAACATAGGTTCGCGATACGCTATGTTCGAAGCGATACACGGCTCCGCGCCTCGCATGGTCGACGAAGGAAGAGCTCAATACGCCGACCCCAGCTCCATGCTCAAGGCCGCGGCGATGCTGCTGAACCATGTCGGCTTCTTAGAAAAGGGAAGGAAGCTGGAGATGGCCCTGGACCTCTGCACGCAGTTCGAGAAGAGGATCAAGATGACCGGCCGTTCCGACGGTGCTACGGGCGAGGAGTTCGGACGATACGTGCTGGAGACGGTGGAGCGAAAGGACCTCGAGGAAGCGTGGAAGAAGGCCAGCTCCTGATAGGAAAAATCTTTCAATATTTTTTTTATCGAATCGTGAAGAAAAATGTAAGTACTCCCGAAGGGAATGCAACTTCGGGGAAGAAATGGCGAACATATCGATGTCGCAAGCGCTGCTGGCCGCCATCATCGTCGTCATGCTGATAAGCGCGGCCTTTCTGTCCCAGGCTGAGGATGACGAGGAGGGCGGCGATGTCATGCGACCAGAGGGCACGTTCACCTACAGCGTGACCATGGAAATGGACGGTATGGTGTACGAGGGAACCTTCGTGTACAGCACGTTCGCGAGCGGGAATGTTCTGACGTGGGAGAACGAGACCTTTGGGCAGTGGATGGAAGGGATGCGTCATAATTATTCGGAACCTTCTTCACTGGTGTTCCTGCACCCCTTCGGAACAGGAATGTTCCCCACCAAGATAGACAAGGTGCAGATGGACACCCCATGGGGCGAGAAGAGGCTGGACCGCAGCATGTTACTGTGGCCGGACATGGAGGGCGGGTTCCTTATGCGGGTGGCCTACGGAGGCGCGGACACCCGGATCGCCTATCGCGAGGACGTAATAACGGAAAGATGGCGGGCGAACTTCCTGCTGACGGAGTTCGAGGGAACGGACCTCACCGGCAAGGACCTGGAATGGTCGGACCTGACGACCGATCTGGGCAATTCCCGTCAGCACTACGGGAACGTCTGGACCATGCTCGGAGAGGATGAGGTACGCCTGATGCGCACGGACGGGAAGGTCTACAACGTGTCGGTGAAGAACTACGCCTACTACCACTTCAGCCAGGACGTCATGATGGACATGTTCGAGGGCGGGACCTTGCGCTACGATGAGGAGAGGTCGGTCATCGGCAACGGAAGCGTGGAGTTCGAGCTGGATGGACAGTGGTATCTCCGGGTAATAGTGCCGGTCGGCGACCAGCCCAACGTGTTCATGATGGAGACGAGGGATTGAATCATAGCCCCCGTTCATTCTGTGGATAACAATATGCCGCAATCCCTTCCCATCAATAATTATGAACGAACGTCATCGAACGGCAGCAGATACATCATTCATAGATAGACGTGCGATTCCCCAATCCATCGTCTGTTTCACTTGAACGTTATCGATGATCGATGGTACCGGGATCGGCCATTTATGCAGGATCGATTATCAAGAAGGGAATGAAAAGATCGATCGGACCGAGCATCGAAAAGGCGCCAGCCTAAACACGTTCGTACTTCCTGTTCGCAGAATCGAGAAAATCATATATCCCGGGAAGATAGTGATCACGAAGATCGGCAGGAATCGGAACCGCTCGTTCGTGCTGCATCTCTCAAACCCCGAACAAAGGTCTTGAAGCTTTCAGATGTGTTTCTATCGACATCCATATAAGCAGATACCTTCCCAGCGACCTCTGTTTTAACCATGCCAGTAGAATAATATCCGTATCCCTGAAGTATCTTTTCCAGGCGCTCCCATGTTCCACCCCTGATGTCGTCTGGAACCCGAAATGCTGCCTTAGTAAGTGCCGTCGGGAGCACTTTGGGAAACGCCGAGGTCACCGCAGATGGGTCTCCGAAGAACCAGGCCTCCAGCTCTTCCACAACTATCCGGTTGAGGACATGATAATTACCTCCGGTCGCGGCGGTCTTGGTCAACAATCCCTGTTCGGCAGCGATCGATTCCAGTTGCCCCTTGGGCACATGACAGTCCTGACGATCCTCGTCCACGATCACGACGATCTTATGATAGGACCGCATGGACCTTCTCCTCCCCTTCAATCGTGCTGGTAATTTATTAAAAAGATCCATCTTCCCTCTGAACTCGCGTATGTCCCAGGAGATATCCTTATCGATAAAGACCTTGGGTAGGAGATTGAGCAAGGCGATCCTCATCGAAGGCTCTTCGACGAAGAACTCGAGGTAGGGTGTCTGCCCAAATTCGACCATGACATCCCTCCTTACCTTTTCCCATGCGATGAACTGGAAGGATATCCTGCGTCAAAGAATCGTTCCATCCACAGATCACCTAACTTACCCCCCGCTTCGACCAGTTCAAGTATGCCAGGCATGTCCTTGGCCCTTCGTGCGTTGGTGTGGCCTTTCTCATCGCGAAACAGCACATAGACCTCTTCAGGCTTGGCTTCGTTGACTATGAAAGGGGAATGAGAGGTGACCAATAGCTGAGTCCTCTGAGATGCCTTTCGGAACTCCTCGGTGAGGTTTCCTAAAAGGGATGGGTGAATAAAATTTTCAGGTTCTTCGATCCCCACGAGATGTGGCGGTGATGGGTCGTTCATCAGCGTCATGTATGCCAGCATTTTCAATGTCCCATCGGACGCATACTTGGCTAGGACGGGAGATCGAAAAGGTGCATCCTTTATCTGAAGCATGAGCCTGCCATCCGGGAGCACCTCGGCATCAATCCTTTCCAATTTCGGTACTCGTGCAGAAAGCTCCATCATGATATTATCATAAATGGTCGCGTGCTGCTCTTTCAGATATTGTATCACGTTGGGCAGATTGTCCCCACTGGTGGAGAGATGTTCCTGGGCCCCGGCCTCGGGTGTGCCCCTTGCGGCATCTGCGGTCAGATAGGACAGATGCCAGTCGATGATGAAATTTCTCAATGCACTCACCCGGGGGTGGTTTTTCAACTGACCCAAGGTATTGACCGCGATCGTCTCGGGGGAGCTAAGGGGCTCTGGCCTGCGTTCGTCCATCTGGTCTGGCATTTCTCCAGTGACGACCGAGCCTTCACCTTTGCGATATTCGAGGAATCGAAAGGGTTGCCCATAAGGCCTCCTCTTTCAGGACAGATATTCCTCCTGCACAAACGGACCCCGGGCGTCCTCATTGATAGCGAGATGATAGGTGATCAAAGGGTTGTCCTTAGTGGTCCTGTTCTCCCGATATTTCAACTCGATGACGATCGGACCGGTCTGATCGCGCGTCCTCAGCTCCTTGAATCGGTTGCGTTTTTCCCAAGCTTTCCGCAGACCGACGGTGAAACATTCAGACAAGAAGGCGAAAACGTCGAATATTGTAGATTTTCCGGACCCGTTCGGACCTAGAAAAAAGGTCAGCGGTTCGAGCTGTAAATCGACATTTTTTAAAGCCCGGTAATTTTGGACCTTTAAGCGTACGATGCGAGGTACGCCTGAGTGCCCCTGACCCTCTGTTCATTATTTTTGTATTGGGTCTGCTGGTGATAAAACTTCGCTGAGGGGCGCATCGGTGCAGATATTGAATCTGGTACTAAGGAATAGCATGGAGAACGATGATCAAATCATAAGTTCATAAAAATTCGGCTTTGACCATACGTCCAGATGGCTCGAGATGTGTCTATTCACCGGTCTGCTGGCTCTGGTATTTGGTGTAGCGGTCCAGATAATAGACCAGGCCGTCCATGACCTCTTTGGTTATGATGCCGGCGGCCTCCTGCTCCCTAACGAAATCCTTGGCCTCCCTTATGCTTTGGCGGGAAGCCTTCGCTATCACGCTGGCCAGGAACGTCGTCGCCAGGTCGGGGTCCATCTGGTTGTCCACGAAAAGCTCCCGGACGTCATACCTGAACTCGCCCAGACGGCGTTGGTTCAGCATTCCAACGCGGGTGGAGGGCGCGTCCCGGTCCCGGTAGTGCTTCGGTTTCCCCGCTCTGCTCTTGTTCCTGTTGGGTCGATACGCCAAAGTGATTTCTCCGGGATGAAGTGATGAGGAGATATTATAAATACTTTGCCAAAATATGAATAATTAGAGCTAAATAATAAAGCAATAAAAAATATTTGTGGCCAAGGACTGGCTCACTTCTTCTTTGAGGTTTTCTTGGCCGTGCCGGTCTTCGTGGAGGCCTTCTTCGCAGCGGGCTTTGCGCCGAGCTTCTCCTTCTCCGCGTCCTCCTTGGCCCATTCGGTGAACAGCTCGGTTATACCTTCCCTGGCGGTGGACCATGATGGAACCCCTCCGGTAAGCACTGCTATGTTCAGCGCCTCCATGATCTCTTCCCGGGTAGCGCCGCAGTTCTTGGCAACTTTGGCCTGGGGATAGATGCAGCCGTCGCACATGCGCACCGCCACGCAGGCCAGGGCGATCAGCCTCTTGGTCTTGCGGTCCAGCGCGCCGTCGGTGTTGATGACCTTGTCCATGTCACGGATGATGACCGCCAATTGTGGGTGGTTGTTCTTGATGTGTTGCAGCGTCGGTGGAACGTAACCTCCCATCTGCTCGCCCAGCTCGTCTACGGCCTTCTTGGCCTTCATCTCGCAGTCGTTCATTGTGATGAACTATGAAGCTTAATGGTTATTAGCCTTGTGCTGCTGGAGCGTTCTACAATAAACTAAGGGGTCTGGAAAAGGGTTTAGGAGCGTTCTCATCGTCACTTCAGGTCCAGCTCGGAACGGGGGTCGGGATGCTCGAAGATGCGGCACGGCGGCTGCTCCACGCTACCGGTCCTCAGCTTGGGATCCAGGCGCTCGCCGGTCACCATGTAATAAACGTACTCGCCGATGTTGCAGGCGTGGTCGGCCACCCTCTCCATGTAGCGGGCGACAAGTATCAGGTCGATGCCGATGGTGATCTTCCGGGGGTCCTCCATCATGTACGTCAGGATCTCCCGGAATATGCTGTCGTAAAGGGCATCCACTGCATCGTCCCTCTCGTGCAGGTGCGACGCCTTCTCGGCGTCCCTCTGCAGGAACGAGTACACCGCGTCATCAACGATTCCGACCACGAGGCAGGACATGGTGCGCAGCGACTCGAAGCGCTTGAACGCTTTACCTTCCTCGAAATCGTCGATGAGTTCCGCGATGTCCGTCGCGTAGCGGCCGAAGCGGTTGAGGTCCTCCACCATCTTCAGGCAGGCGGATATCAGACGGAGATCGCCGGCCACCGGCGAATGCAGGGCGATGATGTCCAGGCAGTGCCGGTCGATCTGCTCGTTGAGCTGGTAGACGAGCTTGTCCAAGGCCCTGACCTCCTCGCGCAGGGAGAAGTCCATGTCGGTGATCATCTGCACCGACCTCTCGAAAGCTGTACGGGAGGCGTTGGCCATTTCGGTTATCTCCTTGCTCAGTTCCTCCATCTCGTGGTTGAACGTGGTACGCGGCGTCATCAGCCCATCCTCCCGGTTATGTACTGCTCGGTTAGCTCCTTCTGCGGCCTCTCGAAGATCTGCTTGGTGTCACCCATCTCTACCAGGTCGCCCAGGTAGAAGAAGGCCGTGCGGTCCGATATCCTCGCCGCCTGCTGCATGCTGTGCGTTACGATAACGACCGTGTAATCCTTCTTCAGGTCCACCAGCAGGTCCTCTATCTTCGCCGTGGCGATCGGATCGAGAGCGGAGCAGGGCTCGTCGAAGAGTATTATCTCAGGATTTACCGCTAGAGTCCGGGCGATGCACAGCCTCTGCTGCTGTCCGCCCGATAGTGACGTCCCGCTCTTGTCCAGGCGGTCCTTGACCTCGTCCCATAGGGCCGCCCTTTTCAATGAATGCTCGACGATCTCGTCCAGATCCTTCTTGGTGTGCTTGCGCCTACGCAACCTTCCGTCCGCCATTTCGGCGACCCCGTGCAAACGCGGCCCATACGCCACGTTCTCGTAGATGCTCTTGGGGAACGGGTTCGGCTTCTGGAATACCATGCCTATGCGCCGGCGGACGTTGACGACATCGATTTCATCATCGTTGATGTCCTCCCCGTCCACCATCACCTTCCCTTTCACCATGCAGCCGGGGATAAGGTCGTTCATGCGGTTGATGCAACGGATGAAAGTGGACTTGCCGCAGCCTGACGGGCCGATGACGGCGGTCACCCGGTTCATCTCGATGTCCATGCTCACGCCCTTGAGGGCGTGGTTCTTGTCGAAGTATACGTGAAGATCGTCTGTGCGAATAGCGGTCGTCATTTGTTACCACCTGTACTTGTCGCGGTATCTTTTCCTAAGGACTATGGCTATGAGGTTCATCCCAAGCACCAGCAGCAACAGCACCAGTGCCGTGGCGTACTGTATCGGCCGGGTGGCCAGCAGGTCGGACGATTGCGTGGCCATGTAGAACACGTGATAGGGCAGGGCCATGAAGCTGTCGAAGAAGCTGTCCGGCAGGCGCTGCAGCGACATTGCCACGCCGGTGAGCATCAGCGGCGCCGTTTCGCCGGCGGCCCTGGAGACAGACAGTATTATGCCGGTGAATATGCCCGGAAGCGCGTACGGAAGCACGTGATGCCAGATGGTCTGCCATTTGGTGGCGCCAAGCGCGTACGACGCCTCTCGAACCGTGCTCGGCACCGCGGCTATGGCCTCCCTGGCGGACGATATCATGAGCGGCAATGTCATAATGCTGAGCGTAAGGCCGGCCGAGATCAGGGAGAAACCGAGTCCGAGATAGGCTACGAATATCCCCAGGCCGAGCAGCCCGTAGACTATGGACGGAACGCCGGCCAGATTGTAGGCGGCCAGCTTGAACACCCGGCCCATCCAGGAGCTCTGCTCGTATTCCACCAGGTATACGGCGGACATGACGCCGATGGGGACGGATATCCCCAGCACGATGAGCATCAGGTAGAACGTGCCCACGATGGCCGGAAGTATACCGCCCTGCGTGTTGGCCCGGCGGGGCATCTCCGTGAGGAACTCGATGCTCAATCGTTCCAATCCGCCAGTGACTATGTACCCCAGCAGCACCACCAAGGCCAGGACGACCAGCAGGGCGCATCCCCGGAACATTGTGAAGACCGCCACTTCGGTCGCCTTCCGGTTGAGCATCATCAGTACTCCTCCCGGTAGCGCCTGGTCACCCATTCGGCCAGGAAGTTGATGATGAAGGTGATGACGAACAGCACCAGCCCGACCAGGAACAGCACGTGATAGTGTTCGGAACCGAACTCCACCTCGCCGAAGTCTATGGCTATGGCCGCCGTCATCGTTTGCACCGATCGCAGGAGGTCGAAGTGCAGCGCGGTGGCGTTCCCGGTGGCCATGAGCACCGTCATCGTCTCGCCGACCGCCCTGCCGAAGGCCAGGACGATGGCGGCGACCACTCCCGACAGCGAAGCGGGAACGACCACGTGCCGGATGGTCTCCCACCGGGTAGCGCCCAGCGCCAGGGATGCCTCGCGAAGGCTGCAGGGCACCGCGTTCATAGCGTCCTCGGCCACGGTGACCATGATCGGGACCATCATCACCGCCAGCATTATCGCCCCGTTCAGGGCGTTCAATTTCGTCACGGGATCGAACACCACGGCTATCCATTCGGACAGGATGACCAGCGCGAAGAAGCCGAAGATGACCGAGGGAATTCCGGCCAAGATCTCGATGGCCGGCTTGAATATCGCCTTAACGCGGGGGCTGGCCAGCTCCGCCAGCCAGATCGAGCACCCCAGCCCGACGGGTATGGCTATCAGCGCCGCGCCGAACGATACCATCAGGGTGCCGACGAAGAGCGGCAGTATCCCGTACAGCGGGTACATGGGGTGGGCGGGGTTCCACACCGTGCCGGTGAAGAAATCGATGATGTTTATGGAGGAGAACGCCGGCAGCGCGCCCAGAAGCAGCTCGCCGAACACGGCGGCCAACGCCACCACGGAGGACCATGTGGCCAGCCTCAGCGAAAGCTGTATCGCCTTCTCCCGGGGAGGCAGATGCTTGTTCTTGCGCAACCTGCGCCCTCCTTCCTTTCTCAACCTTAACGCCACTCTATCCACGCTCCTTTGGGTTTTGAAACGGTTTGATGGGATTTGGGAAAAGGTTAGGGAAGGGGTTTGGATCAGCCCAGCTTGGCCCTCTCCTCGGCGATTACCTCGGCCGAAAGGGGATAGAAGCCGACGTCCACCGCCACCTGCTGCCCCAGATCGGCGTCCAGTATCCAGCTCAGCCAGCGGCTGACCTGGTCCGTCGGGGTACCGTCGGTGTAGATGTAGAGGTACCTGGACAGGTCGTACTGGCCGGATTGAACGGCGTCGGCGTCCAGCGGCGAATAGGCCTCGGACGTCGAGTTCTTCTTCAGGTCCAGGACGTTGATGCCGGAAGCGGAGGCGTAACCGATGCCCACGTAACCTATTCCGCCCTCGTCGCCCTGCACCCCCGCCACGATAGCGGAGTTGCCGGAGAGCATGTTCATGTCCTGGGAGTAGTTCTCCTTCTGCAGGACGTGCTCCCAGAAGAACTCGTACGTGCCGGAGGTGGACTGGCGGCCATAGAGGGTGATGTCCTCGTTCGCACCGCCCACCTGGTTCCAGTTGGTTATGGTGCCGTTGTATATGCCGCGCAGCTGCTCGACGGTCAGGACGCCGATATCGTTCGAGGTGTGCACGATCACGGCGATGCCGTCTATGGCCACCTTGAACTCGACCGGGGTGAATCCCGCTGCCTGGGCGCTCTCTATCTCGCTCGACTTGATCTGACGGGAGGCTTGCGCCACGTCCACCTGCCCGTTTATCAGGGCGGTGATGCCGGTGCTGCTTCCGCCGCCGGAGACCTCCACCTCAACGGCCGAGTTCTCGGCCATGTATTCCTCTGCCCATATCTGGCAGAGCTCAAGCAACGTATCGGACCCCTTCTGCACGATGACGCCGCCTTCGCCGTCGCCGTCATCGTCGCCCTGGAAGAGGAACACACCGACGGCGGCCACTATGATTATGGCCACTACGCCGATGACCAGGTACTTCATCTTGTTCTCCATTCGTTCACCTTTGAAATGTAAAGAAAGAACAGGGGGCCGCGGTCCAGTCATGCAGGACGAGAATAGGAGGATCGAGACGGCGTCTTACGCCGAGGTCCTTTCCTGTACCGGCAGGTCCTTTGTTCATTTTCTCCGGAACGAGCTACCAAAAACGCCGTTTATATACATTGGCGAAATAGAATATATTCTTGTATTTTGTATATAGAATATGTATCAATTAGAATTTTTAATATTTCTAGTAAGTTTTGTATATACAATAACCACTTAAGTACGCTCGTGAAAAGGGATAGCGCCATGAACACCGAGGTCCGCCGGGTTCAGAAGACCGGAGCGTCCACGTTGACCGTATCGCTGCCCAAAGACTGGGTCGATTCGTCCGGACTGAAGGCCGGGGACCAGGTCTCCATGGCCGTTCAGCTGGACGGGACGATACTGCTCGATACCAACATGGACCGCCGCAAGGAGACCCTGAAGAAGGAGATCTGGACGGATGTGGAGGAGAGCACGGAGCACCTCACCCGCAAGCTGATAGGCGCTTATCTTGTCGGATACAACGTCATAGAGGTCCGCTCCAAGGGCCGCATGGAGCCGGATGCCAAGAGCGCCATCAGGGAGTTCTCGCGCCTGGCCATAGGCCCGGAGGTTGTGGAGGAGACAGCCAACAGCGTCCTCATGCACGACCTTTCGGACCCGGTGGAGCTGCCGCAGGAGAAGTGCGTCCGCCGCATGCATCTGATCGTGCGCACCATGCACGCTGACGCCATCGAGGCGCTGTGCGAGGAGGACAAGGGCCTGGCGGAGGACGTCATCGACCGCGACACGGACGTGGACCGTTTGTACTGGATGGCGGTGAAGCAGAACACGCTCATCGCCAGGGACCGCAAGCTTGGGGACCGCATGGGCCTGGACATATTCGAGTCGAACGACCTGATGCTTGTCGCGCGCGGCATAGAGCGCATAGGCGATCACGCCGTACGAATATCCAGGAACGCCCTTTTGAGCGCGGAGGACGAGGACAGGCTGCCCGAGGCCGGGGAGATAAGGAAGCTGAGCGCGGAGTCCATGCGCGTGCTGGAAATGGGAATGGACGCCCTTTTCCGGAAGGACGTGTCGGAGGCCAACCAGGTCATAGACGAAGGGCGGGACGTCGTCAAGCGCTGCGAGAAGCTCGGCCAGGGCGCCCGGATCAAGGACAGCCGGGAGGCCATAATCATCAACATGGTCATGGACTCCATCATTCGCTCCACGATGTACGCCGTGGACATCGCCGAGATAGCGATAAACGGGGCGATGCGTCAGTGAAGGTCCACCGGTCCTGTGATCGGGGATGATCGCTCTTTAAGCATCGACCCACTATTTGTTCTGGGAGCTCTTCCATAACAGGTAAGCCAAAGCTGCCGTGCTCAGCCCAAGAATGAAACCAATGGTCAATGCGCCGTCGGCCTCGGAATCGGCCTTGTTCGGGATGTCGACTATGTTCTGCCGCTGAAGCTCCTCCCAGTCCAAGGCATCCGTTCCCTTGCGCACCAGGTACGACTGGACCTCCTTCAACTTGTTGTAATCCTCCTCTCTTAGGCGGACCGTCTTGTACCGCTGATCGGTAGGCTTTTCATCCTCTGCGTTCATAATCACACCTGTGTAGTATATTGCATGCTATTGCAAAAGTAAATGTAATCATTACAATATGAATGTTGTGCATTTCTAACATCATCGAACCATTCGGATCAAACAGTTCCCGATCTGACCATGGATCAGGGAAACGCCCACTCGCCTACGGTTCGAAACCGGATATTAATGGCATCATCTTCATATCCAGATAAGAGACGATGGTCGGAGGGGGTTTATAATGAGGATGATGGGTGATTGCGCCCGAAACGGACCTGTTGAAACAGATATACTTACTGCATACATGAAAAGTATATAGTACATATCGAGTCATAATATCCCAAAGAATAGGATATTATGGCATCTATTCAAGCCACGTTGATATGGAAGAGACTCCTCTTGGAAGGATACAAGTTCGTGACCTCCGATAGGATAAAAGATCTGGCCAGGGAGTTCGGGAAGAATGAGGACCGGAGCCTGAGATATCTCCAAGAGCACGGATACACGCTCAGGGTCCTGAGAGGCGTCTTCTACGTGATGAGCCCCGAGGAGATCGAACAAGGTTACCACAAGTATTCCATTTATGAGATGGTTTCCGAGGCCCTGAGCGTCAAGGGTGTTAAGAATTGGTATTTCGGCTTGGAATCAGCCCTGAAGATGAACAGGATGACGCACGAGTTCTTCACGGTGGAATGCGTCATCACCGATTCTTTCCGGACCACCAAGACCATAGGCATTCTTGACACGCGCTTCGTTTTCACCAAGTGGATGTTAGGCAGCGGACCGGCGCCTTGGAAGGTGAAACTCATCACCGATCACGGGTGCGCGATATTCCACTCGGACAAAGAGAGAACGGTTCTGGACCTATCGTACCGCGCCTATCTCGAAAGAGGCGGACTGGAACGGACCATAGCTCCGATCGTCGAATACGGAGACCGTTTGGACAAGGACAAGGCGGCGGGATATCTGACGTCGTATCCACCCAAGTTCAGGGAGATGATCGCTGTTGGACAAGTTCTTTAGGGCCGCGGGCGAGATCGGAGGACGGACGTTATAGAGAAGGACTATTACCTTCACCTGCTGCTGCTGGAGATCTCCAAGGATCCTTATCTACGAGAGCATCTGGTTTTCAAGGGCGGCACTTGCTTGGTGAAAGCCTACTCGGGCTATTATCGTTTCTCGGAGGGTATCGATTTCACCTGGGCGGACCAAGGAACCTGGTCGACCGTTACCCCAAGCAAGAGGAACGCTCTCTGCGCCAAGGAAGCAGAGGAGATCATCCATCATATCAAGGAGATCACCGACCGGGCAGGCCTTCTGTTCAGTGGCAAAAAGGCGGGTGAAGATGTCCATATTAGCAGCGGGGGTAAGATGCTGACCCTCCACCCGACGTATTATTCTGCGGTGGGAAGGATGCGCAGCGAGGTGAAGATCGAGGTCAACCTTTTTGACCTGAAGTCGTTCCCGTACCAGGAAAGGATGCTGGGGACCTATATCGATGGCGCGGGGTTCGAAACTCTGGAGAACCTGCATAAGGGACCGTACCGCAACTACACCACCCCGGTGGAGCTGACCTGCTACGGCCTTCGTGAGATATTCGTCGAGAAATGCAGGGCCCTCATGACCAGAAGGACCTACAAGCCACGCGATTCCCTGGACCTGTATCAGATGAGCAGGACCGTGAACCTAGATGTTCCAGGTCTGAAGGAGGACATCGCCAGGAAGGTTGGGTTCGCGCTCGATGTGTACGAACGATATATCGACCAGATCGACGACAACGACCTTTCCAAGCTGAGATACGATCGCCGTGATGACAACCTCCTACTTTGCGAGATGCCGGAGGACCTTGAGAGCTCCATAGTGATCATCCATGAAGAGCTCGAGAAGGTCCGAAAAGAACTGGTCTCGAAAGTTCACCGGGAACGATGAAACCCATCAACCCGTATGGTTCTCGCTGTCAGAGATCCCTGGAGCATACGCAAAGGGAGTGCTGCGCCTCACATGCATTCTCGTGACGAGCGCCGGTGGAGGTCCAGACCGGGTCATCGCATGATCTGATTGTCCCCTACCTGGAAGTCCTGGTAAATGTAGATCAGCTCGTTCTCCGAGAGGGACCGTTTCAGCGCTATCGAGTTCGCTCGGACCTGGTCCAGTATCTTCTGCGCCAATTCGTCATCCACCTCGATGCCCTTGTTGGCCAGGATCTGCTTGACGGTATGACGGCCAGAGTGCTTGCCGATGACTATCTTCCTGGTGAGACCGACCTCCTCGGGGGTGTACGGCTCGTAGTTGCTCAGGTACTTGATCACCCCATCGGTGTGAATTCCCGCTTCGTGCGCGAAGCAGTTGGTGCCTATTATCGGCTTCCAGCCGGGTATCTCGCGCGCTGACGATTTCGCCACGTATTCCGCCACCTCCCGGAAGCGCTCCGTGCGGTAGTTGACGTCCATGTGCAGCAGGTGCTTGGCGGCCATGACGATCTCTTCCAGAGGGGTGTTGCCAGTGCGCTCCCCGATGCCCATCACCGTGGTGCTGACGAACTTGGCACCGGCCTGCATTCCCGCTAACGCGTTCGCCGTAGCCTTCCCGAAATCGTTGTGGGTGTGCATCTCGATGTCAATGCCGACCGCCTCGTGCAACGTTTTTATCTCATCGTAAGCGCGCCTCGGCTCCAGAAGACCGATGGTGTCGCAATATCGCAGGCGGTTGGCGCCGGCCGCCTTCGCCGCCTTGCCGAACTCTATGAGGAACGCGGGGTCCGCCCTTGAAGCGTCCTCGGCGTTGCACGATACGTAGAGACCGTGGTCCCTGGCGTACTCCACGCTCTCCACGACCCTCTCGAGAACCCATTCCCTGGTCTTCATCAGCTTGTTCCTGATGTGTATGTCGGAGGAGGACATGGATATGGCCACGGAATCAACATCGCAGTCGATGGAGTGCGCCACGTCCTCCTTGCTGGCCCTGTTCCATCCCAGTATCGAAGCGCCCAGCCCCAGGGAGGCGATCTTCTTCACCGCCAACTTCTCATCCCCGCCCATGGCCGGGATGCCCGCCTCTATCTGCTGCACGCCCAGCTCGTCCAGCAGCTTGGCTATCCTCAGCTTCTCCAGGTTGGCGAAGACTATCCCGGCGGCCTGCTCACCGTCCCGCAGAGTGGTATCGCAGGTGATCAGGGGGCTCTTCTCGAACTTGGCAAGGATCTCGGACCTGTCTCTCATCTCTTTACCTTCCGCATCGCCGCTCATTCGGAAACCGATATATGTCCCAGACGCCCCGTTTCGGACAGGGCGTCGAAGGGAGAGTCCGCCCTTCGACATCTGCTCCTAACGCACCCTGGAACGGAATGAACGGCCGGTAGGATCGCGATGATCAAGAATAAAAAAAATGTTTTGGACTTCCGGGAAAGAGCGTTCCCGGAACGCTCAGCTCGACATGCGGTAGCGCAGCAGAGCGGCCATACCGCCGAGCGCCTCCAGCTTCTTCCCGCCCTCGTGCATCTCGCTGACCACGGTGACCCGCCCCCGGGCCTCCTCCACGGAGCGCATGAGAGCCTCAACATCCCTCTCCCGCACCATGGAGTCCAGTATCAGAAGCTGCTCCACCGCCCCGGCGTTCACGGCCTCCCGCACCTCCCTGGGGCCGTAGGTCGCCAGGCCGTCCGTGCCCACCTGTTCCAGGAGCTTTTCCACTAGCTCCGTCTCCTCGGCGACGCGGGAATCCTTGAGCACCTCCGCGCCCATTCCCCGCTTCATCAGCTCCTGAATGCCGTTCATGCCCGATTGCCCGGTATGGTAGAGGAAGGCCTTGGAGAACATCTCCGGCTCCCTCTCCTTTCCCTTGGCCAGCAGGGTCTCCTTGGCGAAGCCGGGGCCGAGCACCATTATTGGCACGCCGGGAGAGTGCGCCTGCTTGGCCTTGGCGATCACCTCGCCGTAGTAATCGCCCTCCTCCTTGGTGGCGTACATCTTGCCGTGACCGCCGGATGAGATGTCCGCCAGGCGTTTCACACCGAACTGGCGCATAGCGGCCACAGTCGCCTCGTCGTCGTCAAGTGCGATGAAGAGCACGCTGGGCTTTTTGGAGTCCTCCACCGCCCGGCGCACGCGGTCGAGCTGGGACGGCCTCCACTGCTGCTTCACCACCGACAGCACCTCCCCCTCCTCCATGATCAGGGTGTGATGGGAGCCTACGTCCTGCGGCCCTTCCTCTATGACGCCGAGCAGGCGCAGCCGGTTGTCGAACTCCCCGAACTCCACCTTTTCGAGACGGATGCCGAGCGTCATCCTCTTCTTCTCGCCCCTCTCCGCCCTTATCTTGTCGGATTTCGCCTCCTCCCGGCGGTACGTCGAGGCGAACACCAGGTCCCCCGGGGTCAGGATGTTGTAGAGATGCCAGAGGTCGTCCGGCACCTCCACCTGCATCTTTATCTCCCCCTTGAAGCGGTCCTGGTGCAGCACCTTCATGGCGGCCGTGATGCCCATCCGGGCATTTATGGTTGTCCCAATGCGTCCGAAATCGGACAAAAAACGCGGTGAACATTCGTAAATGCGTACGAGCTGTTGACAGCCAGACAAAAGGGTTCCAGCCAGGTTTGGGAACTCAGTAAGCATTAAGTATGCAATAACTCTACCGTGAAATTCTGATGGCAAAGTGCTTCCTGGTTCTCGAGGACGGGACTGTGATGGAGGGCACCGGTTTTGGTCATCTGGGCGACACCTCGGGAGAGGTTGTCTTCAGCACCGGGATGGGAGGGTACCAGGAAAGCCTGACCGACCCCTCGTTCCGCGGCCAGATACTGACGATGTCCTATCCTCTCATCGGCAATTATGGAGTTAACCCCAACGATGTGGAGTCGGACCGGGTGCAGGTCAGCGGCTTTGTGGTGAGGGAGCTGTGCGACTTTCCCACCACGGGATACGGAGGAAAGCTCCTTGAACCTTATATGAGGGAGAACGGGATACCCGGCATCGCCGGGGTGGACACCCGCTCCCTAATAATCAAGATCAGGAACGCGGGCACCCTGAAAGGGGCCATAGTCCACGACGACCCCCAGGGGGCGCTGGAAAGGGTTAGGGAAATGCCCCACCCGGCGGAGAGCAACCTGGTCGGGGAGGTCAGCACCAAGGAGGTGCGCCACTTCCCAAAGCCCGGCGCCAAGAGGGTGGCCGTCTTCGACTGCGGGGTAAAGCTCAGCATAATGAAGGAGCTGACCAGGCGCTTCGAGGTGTACCAGCTGCCCTACGACACCGGCGTGAAGTTCTTCCGGGACCATGGGATCGACGGCATTTTCCTGACCAACGGCCCCGGCGATCCCTCTCACCCTTCCATCAAAGACACCGTGGTCTCCACCCTGCGCAAGGTCAGGGACGACTACCCCATGATGGGCATATGCATGGGCAATCACCTGGTATGCCAGGCCTTCGGGGGAACCACCTACAAGCTGAAGTTCGGCCACCGGGGAGAGAACCAGCCGGTGCGGTTCAAGGACCGCATATACATCACGTCGCAGAACCACGGGTACGCCGGGGACCCTCAGAGCCTGGAGGGGTCCGGCCTGGAGATAGACCAGGTGAACGTGAACGATGGCACGGTGGAGGGGCTGCGCCACAGGGAATTGCCAATATTCTCCGTGCAGTACCATCCCGAGGCCTGTCCCGGACCTAGGGACACCGCATTCCTGTTCGACGACTTCGCTAAGATGCTGGAGGCGAGCAGGTGAGCAAGGGCAAGCTGCTGGTCATAGGCTCCGGGCCCATCGTCATCGGGCAAGCGGCGGAATTCGACTTCTCCGGATCGCAGGCCTGCCGCTCCCTGCGCGAGGAGGGCTATACCACCGTCCTCGTGAACTCGAACCCGGCCACCATACAGACGGACCTTGAGATGGCCGACATCGTTTACATCGAACCGCTCAACGTGGAGACCATCGCCGAGATAATCAAGAAGGAGAAGGTGGAGGGGGTGCTCTCCGGAATGGGCGGCCAGACCGCCCTGAACCTGTGCTCGGAGCTTGCGGAGAAGGGTTACCTGGAAAGGCTTGGTTGCCGCCTTCTCGGCACTCAGCCGGAGGCCATCGCCCTTTCCGAGGACAGGGAGCTGTTCAGGGACACCATGATCAAGATCGGCGAGCCCATCCCGCGCAGCGTCACCGTCACCAGCATCGATGAGGCAAAGAAGGCCGTGGAGGAAGTGGGGGGCTACCCGGTACTTATCCGTCCCGCCTATACCCTGGGGGGAACGGGAGGGGGCGTCGCCTACAACGATGAGGAGCTCGTTCCGATAACCGGCCGCGGGTTGATCTACTCGCGCATACGCCAGGTGCTGATAGAGGAGAGCGTGCTGGGCTGGAAGGAGCTGGAGTACGAGGTCATGCGGGACCGCAAGGACAACTGCGTGGTCATATGCACCATGGAGAACGTGGACGCCATGGGCATACACACCGGCGAGAGCATAGTGGTCGCTCCAATCCAAACGCTGAACGACGAGGACTACCAGCTGATGCGCACCGCCTCCATCAAGATCATACGTGCGCTGGGGATAGAGGGCGGCTGCAACGTGCAGTTCGCCTACAATCCCGCCAACCGGGAGTACCGGGTGATAGAGGTGAACCCCCGGGTCTCCCGCTCCTCCGCCCTGGCCTCGAAAGCCACCGGCTACCCCATCGCCAGGGTGGCGGCCAAGATAGCCGTCGGGAAGACGCTGGACGAGATACCCAACAAGATAACCGGAATGACCTACGCGGCCTTCGAGCCCACCATCGATTACGTGGTGGCCAAGGTCCCCCGATGGCCCTTTGACAAGTTCCGCACCGTGGAGACCAAGATCGGAACGCAGATGAAGAGCACCGGGGAGGTGATGTCCATCGGCCGCACCATCGAGGAATCGCTGATGAAGGCCGTTTGCTCGCTGGAAACGGACCGCATAGACCTCGAGCCGGAGATTTGGGACGACGAGGAGCTGGAGGAGGAGCTCAGGGTTCCCTCCGACAAGCGCCTTTACGCCATAGCGGAGGCGGTGCGCCGCGAGATGCCCGTAGACGTCATCGCCGACCTCACCAAGTGGGACGCGTTCTTCGTGCACAAGGTAAAGAACATCGTCAACATGGAGCGCGAGCTGGCGGCCGGGCCGCTCACCCCGGACCTCATACGCAAGGCCAAGCGCATGGGGTTCCAGGACGAGAGCATCGCCAAGTTCTCCAAGAGGACCGAGGCTTCCATAAGCCAGGCCAGGCGGGAGAACGGGATATTGCCGACGTACAAGATGGTGGACACCTGCGCCGCCGAGTTCGCCGCCCAGACCCCTTACTTCTACTCCACCTACGGAACTGAGTGCGAGGTGCCTCCGTCCGACAACAAAAAGGTCATAATAGTCGGCGCCGGGCCGATACGTATCGGCCAGGGAATAGAGTTCGACTACTGCTGCGTGCACGGGGTCATGGCCTGCCAGGCCGCCGGGGTGGACGCGGTGGTAATAAACAACAACCCGGAGACCGTCTCCACCGATTACGACATCTCCGACCGGCTCTACTTCGAGCCCCTGACGCTGGAGGACGTTCTGAACGTCATCGAGAAGGAGGACGCTGACGGCGTGATATTGCAGTTCGGCGGGCAGACCTCGGTGAACCTCGCGGTGCCCCTGGAGCAGGCGCTCAAGGGCAGCAAGTGCAAGGTGCTCGGAACGTCCCCGGACATGATGGACATGGCCGAGGACCGCAAGCGCTGGTCCGCGCTCATGCATCGATTGGACATCGCCCAGCCGGAATCGGGCACCGGGCATTCCTACGAGGAGGTGAAGGCGCACGCGGACCGCATCGGCTACCCGGTGCTGCTTCGCCCGTCCTACGTGCTGGGCGGACGGGGCATGGAGATCGTTTATTCCGAGGAGGAGCTGAAGCAGTACGTGGCGACCGCGGTGAAGGTATCCAAGAAGCATCCCGTGCTGATCGATAAGTATCTGACGCACGCCAGGGAGCTGGACGTGGACGTGGTCTGCGACGGCAGGGACGTCCTCATCGGCGGCATCATGGAACACATCGAGGAGGCCGGGGTGCACTCGGGCGATGCCACCATGGTATTGCCTTGCCAGACCATCTCCCCCAAGGTCATGGAGAGGGTCATCGAGATCACCAACGAGGTGGCGCTGGCGCTGCAGATCAAGGGCTGCATGAACCTTCAGCTGGCGGTGAAGGACGACGAGGTGTACATGCTGGAGGCGAACCCGAGGGCGTCTCGCACCGTCCCGTTCATATCCAAGGCCATCGGCGTTCCGCTGGCGAAACTGGCCACCAAGGTCATGCTGGGCGAGACGCTGAAGGACCTCGGCCATGTCGGCGTGGCCAAGTTCGATCACGTCGCCGTGAAAGCATCCGTCTTCCCGTTCCTGAAGCTGGTCGGCGTGGACTCCATACTGGGCCCGGAGATGAAGAGCACCGGGGAAGTGATGGGCATCGACAAGAACTATGGCGCCGCTATGTACAAGGCGATGGTGTCCGCGGGCAACAAGTTGCCTATGCAGGGCGGCGTCTACGTCACGGTATCGGACGCGGACAAGCCGGAGATACTCCCGCTGGTCAAGGACCTGCACGAGATGGGCTTCGCCATCTACGCCACGAAGGGCACGTCCACCCACCTGCGCAACAACGGCGTTCCGGCGACCACCGTCTACAAGGTCGCGGAGAACGTGTCGCCCGATGCCTTGGGCCTGCTGCGCCGCGGGGAGATCAACCTGATCATCAACACCCCCACGAATTCATCCGGATCACGCCGCGACGGGTACATGATGAGGCGCCTGGCCGTCGAGCTGGAGATCCCTTTCCTTACCACCGTTCATGGCGCCAAAGCCACCGTCTGCGCGATACAGCGCGCCCGGCAGGGCGATCTCGAGGTCAGGGACATCGGGTCCTACCATTGAAACCCCCTCGGACCGTCGATTTTTCAGATCGTTGGATAAATTAGATATCCCTATAATGGCCATCGGTCTGCCATTGGGATCCGGGGGGGTTCTGAATGTCGAGTGGAAGAGCTGTAGCTGTAGGAGTTCTAGGTTTCTTAGGATTGCTTTTGATCGCATTGATCCTCTTTTCGGGGAACGCGTCCGCGGCGGACAGCGGTCCGCTGGAGTACGTGGGGGACGGCGATCTGGAGCAGGCGGTCGTCGATCTGGAATGCACCGGCAGCGGGACGGAGACGGACCCGTATGTCTTCGCGAACTACACCATAGATTGCGCGGGGTTCGGATATGGCATATCCCTTATGGACACCACGAGCTACGTGGAGATCGTCAATTGCACGTTCTCCAACGCCGCCTATATCACCCCGTCGGCCAGGGGGGCCGGAGTGAGCCTGGACAACTGCTCCAACGTTTCCGTGATCGACTGTACCTTCATCAGCTGCGATTGCGGCATCTGGGCCAGCCTGTCCGACGGATGCGAGTTCACGGACAACGACCTTTCATCGACGATCGATAGAGGAATCTTCATCGATGGTTGCAGCGCCATGCTAACCTCCCGCAACTTAAAGGACGCTTCGTGGACGATGATGGGGTCGGCCGTGTACGTAGGCAGTTCACAATACGTGACCATTAACGATACGGTGGTGGAGGGCTGCTTTAAATCGATCATCCTCGTGGATTCCAGTTACATCATCATCAACGGTTCCACGCTTACGGGCGCTGACCAATACGGCATCGATGCCACCGGCTGCCATGATGTCACAGTATCCTGGACGGAGATCGGAGAGGTGACCAACGCCTGCCTCCGCTTCGTCACCTGCGCTCACGTTCACGTGCATAACGGCTCATTCCACGATTCCATTGACAATGGCATTGAGGCCCACGACAGCGATATGGTCGTGATAGAGGACAGTCTGATCAACAATACCGACACAGACACGCCCAGCAACGGGTTCGGCATCGCTTTCTACAATGTCGGCAACTGTTCCGTACAGAGGAATACCTGCACCAACAACACCAATTTTGCGATCTTATTCATTGGATGCAACAACTGCAGCGTGATCGGTAATGTCATGCACAACGTGTCCAACGGCATCCAGCTCTACACGGTCCAGGGTGCGCTGGTCCAAGAAAATGTCGTCCATACGAAATATGGCATGGGCATCTATCTTTACGATTGCGATGCCGCGAATGTCATCGGAAATGAGGTCATCGGCGAAACGGAACTGACGAACTGGGGGATCGGCCTCATCACCTGCCGGGATGGCGTACTGACGGATAACGCGATCTCGGGAACGCTGCCCCACGGCATATATGTCGACGGAGGAACGGCCAACGAGATCTCCGGGAACATCATGGAGAACACCATGGAGAGCACCGGCTCGTACGGAATGTACCTACAGGGCGCGGGACCTGCGGAGGTCGTTAACAACACTGTCTAGGGGAGCGTTGAATACGGGCTCTACGCCACCGATTCGTACGCCCTCAACATTTCCGGGAACGTCATGGAATGGTTAACCTACGGAATGTGGCTGGATTACTCGTATGATGTTCTGATCGAGGGAAACAGCGTAGATCATAGCGCGACGCGGGGGATCTACCTGTCGTATGGTGGTGGGGAGCTTCAACCCATGTCCATTGTGAACAACAGCTGCCGGTACTCCGGCACGGGAATTATGCTCAGCCAGATTTCTTTCACTGTTCTGGAGAACAACGATTGCAACGATTGTTCGAACGGAATAGCCCTCCTTTCCTCAATGGCGACCTACATCGGGAACTGCACCGCCGACCGTTGCGAACAGGGGCTTCTTTTGACCGGGAGCGATGGCTCCACCGTCATCGGAGGAAGCTATTGCCAATCCCTCATTAACGGGATCTATCTGAGCGGCTCGGATTCCGTAAGAATCGAGGGGGTCAACGCGTCTGGAAATGGAAACTGCGGGCTGTGCCTGAGCAATTCCATATACGGATATGTCATCAACTCGACCTTCTCTGGGAACACCAGAGGCGTGCAGGTTGACCTGGACGAATCGCACCATCAGCCGTTCTACATGATGGGCTGCCGACTGGAGAACAATACGGCGTATGGCATGTACAGTGATGGCGGGTGGCTGGTCAACGTAAAAGGCAACCACCTGGCCAACAACCTCGACTACGCCATGTACCTGCTGGGAACGAGCGATGACTGGTACATACACAACAACACCTTCCTCAACAACCGCGGGATCGTGGGCTTGAACGAACTGGCCGTCCAATGTTACGACCTGGGTACGAACAATAGATGGTACGTGCACGAGGGGGACCGCAACTGGGGCAACGGCTGGAGCCACCTGCCCAACCTGGACGTCAACGAGGACGGTTACGTGGACTACCAGGTCCGCATAGGCGGATCTGGGGATTATTACCGGTATCAGCTTCCCTACGGCCCCAAGATCGAGGGGGCTTCCGCTCCGACCGACCTCTCCTTTGAGCTAACGCCATACTACATCGACCTGAACTGGACCGCCCCCGAGTCGCTGGGCAACTCCACTCTGGTTGGCTACCTGGTGTATATGGGGGTAGTTCCAGACATAATGAGCATGTCGGAGGCCGGTCAGACCTCCGGCGAGCTGGAATGCACCGTGATGAGCATGCTGGAGAACGGCAACACGTACTATTTCGCGGTGGCCGGTTTCAACGAGTACGGCATGATGGGAGATCATTCGAGCATCTTGGAGGTGCACTATCAGCCGTACCCGCCCGCGAACTCCGCGCCCATCGCCATCCACAGCGACCAGGAGTTCGCCGATGCCGCAGCCTACTACGGCTGGGAAGGGGACGGAAGTTTCGTGGACCCCTATGTCATCGACGACCTGACCATTGACGGCCAGATGTTCGGGTATTGTTTGCAGATATGGAACACCGAATCGCATTTCGTGGTCCGCAACTGCACCTTCTACATGGGAGTGACCCTAGCATACGGGAAGGCGGTTGACCTGCAGGACGTTTACAATGGCCACTTCGAAGAATGCACGTTCCTGGGGGACATGGATAGAGGATTGAGCCTGATCACCGGGCAGATCGATGTTGTCGACTGCCTGTTCGACGGGCCGATGCTCTATGGCCTTTTCGTTTCCGACTGTATCGTGGCCGTATCGGACTGCACCTTCAATTCCTCGTACTGTGGATTGAACATTGAGTCCTCGATGTATATCATGGCAGAGAGGGACCTTTTCCTGAATTGCAGCAGCGCCATCATCATCTGGAACACTGACTCCGCGGTGGTTCGCGACAACGAGATCCATGGCGGCAACGCCATTCAGATCGCGGGTTCCAGCGATTGCCTGGTGGAGAACAACCTAGGCGTGGGGGTATACGAGTTCTTCTACTCGTCCCAGTCAAACTGGGTGACCCTGCGCGATAACACCGCGAACGGTACGATGATGTCCAGGGGCGCCTACTCCTCGTTCGGCGCGGCGGTGCTGTTCGAGAACAACACCTTCAGCGGGTTCGATACGGGAATGCAGGGTTATGGCACTCTAGATCTCGCCATGAGGAACAACACCCTGTTCGAGAACAGGATCGGCATACGACTGGAACAGGTGATCACCGGGGATGTTTCTGGCAACATCATCCGCGACAGCCTGGAACACGGATTGGAGGTCCGTCGGAGCAACGAGGATGTGCTGGTCACCCTGAACTCCTTCACCGATAACCTGGGATTCGCCATAAGTTGCGAGGTGGAGCTGAGCTCGGCCACCATCTACCTCAACCACTTCCAGGGGAACAACCTGAACGACGGCACATTCACCTATGAGACCGCGCAGGCCAGGGACCTCTATGGCATCCTCTATTGGGAGCTGGACGGACTGGGCAATCACTGGGCCGATTGGACCTCGCCCGACGCGGACGGCGACGGGATCGTGGACGAACCGTACATTTGGGACGATTTCCCGCTGGTCCACCCCTTCGGGGCGCCGACCGGACTGGACCGCACGGTCGGACCGGACTTCGTCAACCTTAGCTGGAGCGGACTTAACTATGACTTCAGCGAGGGCGTGGATGGCTACCGCGTCTATCGCGGATTGTCGCCTGAGGACCTGGAGTTCATCGGATCGACCGGGAACATGTGGTACAACGATACCTCGGTCGCGTTGGGAACGACCTATTACTATCGCGTCTCCGCCTACGTCGGTGCGGAGGAGGGCGCGCTGAGCTATCTCATCTCCGCCATCCCCTGTGATGTTCCGGGGGCTCCGACCGAACTTCTGGTCGTCGCGGACCTGCGTTCCTTCCATCTGTCGTGGACCGCCCCATCGGACAACGGCGGGTCCCTCATACTGGGATACAACATATGGAGAGGGGCATCGCCTACCTCGCTGGACCTCTTCGATGTCACGGGGACGGTCACCTACACCGACCTTCTGGTAGGTGACGGTGAGACCTGGTACTACGCGGTGACGGCCTTCAACCAGGCCGGGGACGGAGCGATGTCCGACGTGATGGGCAACACCACCTTCAGCGTTCCCTCCGCACCTTTGAGCGTCACCACCCAGTTCGGGAACGGCAACGTCACCGTGTTCTGGAGCGCGCCTCTGGACGACGGCGGAACGCCGATAACCGGCTACGTCATCGAATACGTGCACGCGCTGATCGGCCAGTTCGTCCATCCCGGAGCGGACGACCGTTCCTGGACGATGACCGGCCTGACCAACGGTTGGGAGTATTCCTTCCGGGTTCAGGCCGTGAACATGGTGGGCGACGGCGACTGGTCGCCGCTGGTGTACGACACGCCGGCCAGCGAGCCCGAAGCCCCGGTGGACCTGGAGGCGAGCCCCGCTAGCGGCACCGTGCGGCTGTCCTGGCTGCCCCCGACCGAGGATGGCGGTGACACTCCGTCCCTGTACAACATCTACCGCATGGAGCTGGACGGGGAATGGGGCTGGATCGGCAACAGCACCGTCCTAATGTACGAAGATAACACCGTCATCGACGGCGTGGTCTACTTCTATCAGGTGAGCGCTGTGAACAAGGCCGGAGAGGGCGGGGCGAGCGAGCCGGTCAGGGCCTTGCCCGGCCTGCCTTCCGCGCCGATCGACCTTGTGGCAGCCAACTCCGACGGCCGAGCACAGCTGAACTGGACCGCTCCTGCCGACAATGGCGGTTCGGACATCTTGGGGTACAAGGTCTATCGCAGCACCGGTTCTGGGTACACCTTCCTGGGTACTGTCGGTTCCGATTCGCTCGGCTACCGGGACGGTACCGCCACCCCCGGAACCGAATATCGCTACCAGGTGAGCGCCGTGACCGCCAAGGGAGAGGGGCCCCTTTCCAACGAGGCGATCATCACCTTGCCCTTGGTTCCCCCTGAAGCACCGGTCATAGATTCCGCGGTGCAGGGGACCGCTGGAGCTCTCATCGTCTGGCACGTGCCGGAGAGCTCCACCGTTCCGGACGAGTTCCTGGTCTACCGTGGAACGGCGACCGATCCGTTGGCGCTCATCGCCATCATCGAAGGCGGCGCCAGCGAGTATCTGGACGTGGCCGGAACTGCCGGCATGTTATACGCCCTGCGGTCATCGAACGAATACGGGGTCGGGGATATGAGCGACGTGTTCCAAGCGACACTGGGCATCGTTCTGCCGCCGGAAGCCCCGCATGGACTGACGGCGATCGCCGGCGATTCCCTGGTAACATTGAGCTGGACCTCTTCCGAAGGGGCGGTCGGTTACCACGTCTACCGGGACAACGGGACCGGTTACCTTCTGCTGTCTGCGACCTCTGGAACGGAATTCACTGATGGTGAGGTGGTCAACGGAGTCGCCTGCTCATACCGCGTCGCCGCCTTCAACGACGGCGGGGAGAGCGGCAATTCCACGACCATACTGGCCACCCCGGGAACCGTCCCGGGAGCGGTGCAGAACCTTGCCCTGATCGAAGGCGAGGCCATAGTTACCCTGAACTGGGAACCCCCGACGGACGACGGCGGTTCTGCCGTGCTGGGATACCGTGTGTTCCGCGACCTGAACGGAACGGTGGCAATGCTGGCCATGGTCAACGCCATGACCTATACCGACCACAGCGTGGTCAGCGGGCTCCAGCACAGCTATTGGATAGTGGCGCTCAACGCCTGGGGACCCGGTCCCGAGTCGGTTCGCGTGAACGTCACGCCGGACGAGATCACGGTGACCGGACTGCCCGCCCCTTCCTATCTACTGGCCGAGGTCGGCAATGGTACGGTGACCCTTAACTGGGATGCCATGACCTCCTTCCACGTTGACGGCTTCAGGGTGTTCCGCAACGACGGCGGGAACTTCACCCTCCTTGCCGACCAGGCCGGTTCGTCGTACCTTGACGCGGGACTGGTGAACGGAGCGACGTACACCTACCGGGTGCACTGCTACATCGGCATGTCGGACGGAGAGAACGCTTCTGTCGAGGCGATGCCGGGAACGGCGCCCGGGGCGCCTGCGTTGAGCGGAACGACCGCGGTGGACCGCGTGACCCTGAGCTGGACCGTTCCGGCCAACGGCGGCTCGCCGGTCATCGGTTACCGCCTCTATCGCACGCCGGGCACCGGCACCAGGGTGCTGCTGGCCTCCCTGACAGACACGACATACGTGGACCTCGGCGTTCTGGCGGGCGTGAACTACACCTACATGGTGACCGCGCTCAACGCCTTCGGGGAGGGCGCCCCGTCCAACACCGTCCTGCTGAGCACCGACCAGCAAGCCTCGCCCAGCATCGACTTCCCCTCGGAGCCGTACCTCAGCTCGGCCACCGGCGGCAACTCCAGCGTTTCATTGGTCTGGACCGCCCCGATCGACCCTGGTGACGGCCTGATCGTCAGCTACAACGTGTATCGCGGGACCAATCCGCTGATCGTGTACCTCCTGGCCTCCGTACCAGCGGGGACCACCGCTTACGTGGACTCCACGGCCGTTTACGGCACGACGTACTACTACTGCGTCTCCGCCCTCAATCTGTGGGGGGAAGGCGAGATCTCCAGGGTGCTCGCCGCGTCCCTGGTGGCCCTGGCCGCCCCGGGAGAGGTGGACGTTGACGTGGAGGAAGGACAGGGGAGGATCACCCTGTCCTGGTCCGTGCCTGACGACCAGGGAAGCTCGTCCGTCACCGGGTACAACATCTACCGGCGCGGGGAGACCGGCGACCGGCAGCTCATAGCGACGGTGCCGGCGGGAACGGACACCTTCGTGGACGGGTCGGTGGAGGCCGGGGAGGAGTACGACTATTGGGTCACGGCGGTGAACGCGGCCGGAGAGGGACCGCTCGCCGACGCCCCGGCGTCCGGCGTGCCCTTGGCCGTGATCGCTGGCGAGGCCGAGATAGGTCCGCTGCCGACGATCGCCTTGGCGCTAGGTGCCATCGGCCTGCTGGTTGCGGTGGTCGCCGTGGTCCTAGTGCTCCGCAAGAGGTAGGCCAAACCTCTTTCCATTACTTTTTTATTCAAGACCGTTCAGTGCCTGACCATCAGATGATCTCAGCAAGAGAGCAGAAGCCATTCCCGAGGGACCATGGCCACTCTTTCCTCGTCGTCGAACCTGAGGGTGCCTTTTCCAACAGATACCCCGTAGATCGCCCCTGCATCGCCCATGGTCGAAAAGGCCTGCTTGGTTCCCTTTCTTCCGAATCCCACCTCCAGAGCTACCCTGGAACCGTCCCCCCTGGTTATTACGAAGCCTGCGCCTGCCGCCTTCGGATCGAAATCGAAACGACGCAAGTTGCCGTCCAACGAGGCCCTGCGCATGGCCAGGACGGTCGCGTCCTCGAAAAGAAGTCCAAAGTCGGCATTGTCGCTTCCCAAACGACCCAGCTGGGCGAGAACCGCCGCACGCATGGCCGGGGATGTGAATCGATAGAGCGGAGTTCGCCTCAGACGGGTGGATTCCGGTCCGAACGGCATTACCCGATGGATGACGTCCGCCTTCTCCAAGCCTTCCAGGACCGATGACAGCGTCACGCGGTTGATGCCCAGGTTGGTAGAGAGGGATTGCTGACTGAGTCGGTCCCCGAACGCCAGGTAGCTAAGGAGGTTGGACGCTTTGATCAACGTCGGACGGTCCACCTGGCGTTGGGCCAATAGGTCCCGTTCTAGTACCCGGTCGATGGTGGAAGAGATCAGGGACATGGCGGTGGTCTCGTCATCTATCCCGAGAACGTACGGCAAAGAACCTTTTCGCAGGTACCTTTCCAGAGAATATGGTTCTATGTTGATGGCCACCGCCGATAGAGAGACCTCGATATCGAGCAATCCTTTCTTCAATGCCTCATACCCCATTGAAGAATAGAGCAGATGACCAAGTTTGCGGGATAGGTCCCTCGAAAGGTCCGCCTTCCTCTCCAACTTGAGGAACTCCCGATAAGAGAGAGGAAGAACGTTCATCTCTAAAGCCCTCTGGGCGGTGTCCGCATTGCCGCTGAGAGCAAGGGCCGAAGAACCGGTGACCATGACGAAAACGTTCTCCGTCCGGTCGTGGAGGCTCTTGATGGCCAATGGCCAAGAGGGATCGAAATGCGCCTCGTCGATGAATATGTACACATCCTTTCTAAGAGACTCGAAGGCCGTGCCGATGATCCTTTCGTATGCGGTAAGCGCATCGTTCAAGGATGCGCCAAGCCTGAGCTGAAGATCGTCCAGGCTGAGATATAGCATGTCCTCCATCGGTACGCCCATCGCCTTGAGACGATCGAACGTCTGGGCCAGCATCGTGGTCTTTCCCACTCCCCGGAGACCGGGCAGAACCAGCCATCTCACCTGTCACCTTCCGGACCGGAAGTTGTCAATGAGCGTGAATGTTCGGGCAAGATCGTCCCTTTGCTCCAGCCGTTCTCCGGAGCGCTCGAAGACCTTTTGCCCCAATCGGTCTTCGGCCCTGCCTATGGACTCAATGATGTAACCTGAGATCGGTTCTTCCTTGGTCAACATCAATGTAAAGTATGATTTACTGTTTAATAGGCTTTCTGTACAATTATACTTTACAATTATTTAAGCAGCTGACGTGGAAAGCACCCTTACTGGAGAATGGATGCGCCTTTAACTTCCCTTGCGGTCGATGTAACCTATGGCGCTGCCTTAAGCGTAACCTCTGGAATTCGATCGATCGTGAAAACTCCTCACTGCTTTCGGTCCATTGCCGTGAGACCCACACCGACCAGAACCAAAGGCGCTGCCAGAACCACGGTCCAAGCGGGGATCTCTCCTAGAAGCAACAAAGCGAGCAAACTGGCCAATATCGGCTCTCCGAGCAGGGAGGTGCTGATGACCGGGGCCGGAAGGTATCTCAGGGACCAGTTGTAGACGGTGTGCCCGAATATGGTGCAGACGACCGCTAAGGCAAGGAAGATCAGCAGCTCCTCGGTCGGGTAAGGCCA
>JAAYDU010000024.1 GCA_012729095.1 Methanobacteriota archaeon
GATGGTGCTCCCGTCGGGATTTGAACCCGAGTCGAAGCCTCGAGAGGGCTTCATGATTGGCCGGACTACACTACGGGAGCGTGTAGGCTCCCCAATTAAATGGCCGTAATTAAACCTTGCGGATGGCTAGGGAACGGAAGCAATAATTATCCCCTCGCCACCTATCAACTCTGCATGCGGTTCGAGCACGACCGACGGCCAGCCGTCATCAACCTGTTAATATGGGCGATCGCAGCGGTGTGGCTAATGGTCCTTCTGGCGCTGGTCCCCGGAGGAGACCTTGCATTCTTCGCCGTCACGGGCGCTGTGCTAGCCCTGGCGATCGTCGTCGTCGGGGTGTCCCCTCTTCTAACGATGCATGAGATCGCTGAGAGTAAGATAGTCATTAGACAGGGATGGCATTCTCGAATGGTGGTCCCTATGGACATGGTCAGGCGCCTGCAGCGCCTCGAGCGCATCGAGGCCAAGGAAGGCGTGCTGCTGGACGCTTTCAACCGCACCCTTGTCATGACCGACGGCAAGTCTAACGGCATACGGCTGGAGATGAAAAAGGCCGTGCGGGTCCCGGCGGCCTTCTGGAAGAAGGTGGATGTGGTAATATTCGACGTGGTAGACCCGGACCGCTTCGTTGCGGAAGTGACCAGCTCGCTCCCATCACTCGCGCCAGTCGCAGCCGATGGTCCGGTTGCCTAGCTTTGGGATCAGCGCCAGGCTCCTCTTGTGCTTTGAGGAGGCGTTCTTCGCCGCCACCATTTCCACCAGTGCCATGGGAACGCCGGTCTTCCTGGAGATGACGTCCAGGGACTGCTGGTCCTCCAGACCGGTAAGGACCATGTCCAGGTCGTCGTAGGCTATGCCCATCTCCGATTCGTCCGTTTGGCCTTCCCATAGTCCAGCGGAAGGCTCCTTCTCGATCACCTTGTCCGGTATACCGATGAGACGGGCCATCTCCCTCACTTCCGTCTTGTAAAGGTCGCCGATCGGCAGCAGGTCCGCCCCGCCGTCACCGTACTTGGTGAAATATCCCATGAGCAGCTCGGACTTGTTCCCGGTGCCTATGACCAGGCGCCAATCCAGATTGGCATGGGCGTATAGCACGGTCATCCGGACCCTGGCCATAAGGTTCCCGGAGACCTCCTTCTTGTCCGAACCGGGCATGATCCTGTGATATGTGGCGATCAGTTGCCCGATGTCGTACACCAGAAGCGTGGTCCCCCAAGCCCTGCTCATATCCTGGACGTCCTGAAGGTCCTGCTTCGGCGTGCTGGGAGATGGGAGAAAGACATTGAGCACCTTGTCCGCGCCTATAGCATCCACGCATAGCTTGGTGACCACTGCGGAGTCTATTCCGCCGGAAAGACCGACCACCACACCAGAAGCACCGGACTCCCTGAACTGGGTCTTGATGAACTCGTGTATCGTCTCTACGGTGAGCTCCTTCAGCTGCGGCATCGGATAGGATAATGCCGTTCCGTTTAATAATTGTCTTTCTGGCAAAGGTTGAATACAGTTCGCCTCAATCCTTCACTTCATGCGATTGGCCCTTTGCCAGCTCAGGAGCGCTGTCGGAGACAAGGAGAGCAACCTAAAGAGCATGAACGATGCCGTGGAGGGAACGGACGCCGACCTGTTCGTTTTCCCAGAGACGTTCGTCACCGGGTACATGGTGAGGGACCGTTTCGTCACTCTGGCGGAGGACCTCGACGGGGATTCCGTGAACACCGTTCTGGAGCTGGCGGACCGCACCGGCAAAGCTATCGTGTTCGGCATGCCCCTGAACGAACCCTGCAGCCGCGGACTCATCACCAACAGCGCGGTGATGGTGACCCCCGACGGCAGGGTGCAGAGGTGCGACAAGCTTCACCCGGCCAACTTCGGTCCGTTCGAGGAAGGGCTGTACTTCACCCCCGGACAATCGCCGGCCATGTTCAACTTCCGTGGGAGAGGGGTTGGGGTCAGCATCTGCTACGATCTGTTCTTCCCGGAGATATGCAAGGCCTACGCCATGCAGGGGGCGGACCTGCTAATCTGCATGGCCGCCTCCCCCGTCACGTCAAGGATGTCGTTCGAGAAGATGATCCCCGCCCGAGCTGTCGAGAACACCTGTCCGATAGCATACGTGAACAATGTTGGGAACCAGCAGAACATGGTCTTCTTCGGCGGAAGCCAGGCGTATGACGCCCGGGGACGTCTGCTGGCCAAGCTCCCCTATCTGAGGGAGGCGGTGGAAGTGGTGGATATGGACATGCTCCAGACCGAAGCGGCCAGGCGGGCCAGGCCGACCATCCGGGACTCTCTGGGCAGCCTGCGTTGAAAGGCCAAGGCAAATAGTTTTAAATGAGCCCGCGGTTATCGCCGCAGTAGTGCCGAGGTGGCCCAGCCCGGTAAGGCGCGAGCCTGGAAACTTTCCGCCAGCTAGCTCGTGGCGGCAACGCCTCGGGAGTTCAAATCTCCCCCTCGGCGCCATTTCCCGTTCCGGTGAGCCGGGCGGACATTGTGAATTGAAAGCATTACATAATCGAACCTTTATATGTGGCCGGGCGACGCGGATTGGCAGTTTGCCCACATGCTGAGGAGATGACCAGATGAGGGTCAACGTGGATCTGCGCTTGAAGGATGTGCCAGGGCAGCTTATCAGGGCCCTGGAACCGATATCGATGAACGAAGGTAACATCGTGGGAGTGGTGCACAACCACGACCTGGTCACCGGGGGACGCATATCGGTCAACGTGACCTTCGAGCATAAGGACCAGAAGACCCTTGACGCGATATTCTCCGCCTGGAGGGAGAGGGGCGTCGAGGTGGTCAAGATGGGGGAGATATTCCGCACCTTCGCGGCCGAGTACCTTATCGCGGGGGACCTGCCTCACTCCGCCCTCCGGAAGATCACCGAGGGCATAGAGAGCATGGAAGGAGTGGAGACGATAGACCTTCAATACTCCCTATCGACCAGCACCTCCAATAAAACGGTGCTGCTGCTGGTGAACGTCCGGAACAAAGCGAAGGTGAACGAGATAGATGAATACCTGAAGACCAGGAGCGAGAGCGATGATTTCCTCCTCATACGCGGGACGGGGGTGTGATATGCGCCTGGCCCTGGTTGGTTTCGGAACGGTAGGGCAAGGCGTGGCCGAGGCGGTGGCCATGAAGAAGGACCTCGTCTTCGACCGTTTCGGCACCGAACTGAAGATAGTGGCCGCCTTCGATTCCCTGACCTACGCCGCGGAGCCCAGGGGATTGAAGCCCCTGGAACTTGTGGCCAGGAAACAGTCCGGCAAGGGATTGGGGAAGACCAGGCCCAAGAGCGTGGCCGAGATGCTGCGCGAGCTGGACTATGACGTCCTGGTGGAGGTGACCCCCACCAACATAGAGAACGCGGAGCCGGGATACACCAACATACGCACGGCGCTGGAATGCTGTCGCGACGTAGTAACTTCCAACAAGGGGCCCCTGGCGCTCAAGTACCGGACCTTGGACGATCTCTCAAAGAAGAACGGCGTGGAACTGCGGTTCGAGGCCACGGTGGGTGGTGCCACGCCCATAATCAACCTGTCCCGGGAGCTGTTGATGGCCGAGAAGGTCGATTCGATGAAGGGTATTTTGAACGGAACGTGCAACTTCATACTCAGCCGCATGGGGGAGGAGGGGCTTCCCTTCGAGTACGTGCTGAAGGAGGCACAGGAGATGGGGTACGCGGAAACGGACCCCACATACGATGTCGACGGCATAGACAGCGCCAGCAAGCTGGCCATCCTGGCCAACGCCATAATGGGGCTGGACGTCACCTATCACGACGTCAGGCGTACGGGCATCCGGCGCATCACCCAGGAAGCTGTCGAGCTGGCAGCCAGGGAGAAGAAGGTGATACGGCTGATCGGAGAGGTGAACGGCGGAGGGATAGAGGTGTCCCCGCGCATGGTCCCGCTCGGGCACCCCCTGGCCATCTCAGGGACCCTGAACGTGCTGCACATGCACACCGACCTGGCAGGATCCATAACCGTGGTGGGCAGGGGAGCGGGAAGGAAGGAAACGGCCAGCGCCATCATGAGCGATCTGGTAGGGCTGCTTAAGAGGAACGCCTGCCTTTTGAACGGCAGGGTTAAATAGGTCATGCCATGATGAGACATACCTTACCTGAGGTATCCACATGCCAAAGAGATCAAAAAACGGGTGGGATTTATTTATTGCCCGCCAGGGCTAGTATCTTCGACACCACATTGAGGGACGGCGCGCAGACCGAGGGAGTATCCTTCTCCACCGAGGACAAGCTGGAGATCCTGGAGCGTCTCGACGCCTTCGGCATCGATTTCATCGAGGGCGGCTATCCGGCCTCCAATCCCAAGGACAAGGCCTTCTTCAAGGCCGCCCGGGACCTCGAGCTGAAGAACGGTAAGCTGGTTGCCTTCGGCGCGACACACCGCCCCGGCATGCGCCCGGAGCAGGACAAGGGAATGGAGGCGCTGCTGGAGACCGGGACCGAGTGGATAAGCGTTTTCGGAAAGTCCTGGGACCTGCATGTCCAGAAGGCGCTGCAGGTGCCTCTGGAGGAGAACCTGCGCATAGTACACGATACTGTGGCCTACCTGAAGGGCAAGGGACGGCGCGTCATATTCGATGCCGAGCACTTCTTCGACGGATACCGTGAGAATCCCGATTACGCGATGAAGGTGCTGCACGAGGCGGAGGACGCCGGTGCGGATTGGATATGCCTGTGCGACACCAACGGAGGGGCGTTCCCCAGTCTGGTAGGGAAGGTTGTCTCCCGCATCCGGCAGGATATCAAGGTACCGCTGGGAGTGCATGCCCATAACGACGGGGAGCTGGCCGTGGGGAACTCCCTGGCGGCGATCGAGGCGGGAGCGTCCATGGTGCAGGGAACGATGAACGGGCTAGGCGAAAGATGCGGCAACGCCAACCTGTGCTCCATCATACCCAACCTCATGCTCAAGATGAACGTGGAAACGGGGATCAAGAACCTGGACCAGCTGACCGCGATCTCCCATTTCGTAGCTGAGATGGCCAACGTATCCCCAGACCCAAGGGCGGCGTACGTGGGCAAGAGCGCGTTCGCCCACAAGGGAGGCATACACGTGAGCGCGGTGCTCAAGGATCCCCGCACCTACGAGCATGTGGAGCCTGAGCTGGTGGGCAACCAGCGCCGCATCCTGGTCTCCGAGCTTTCCGGCGTCTCGAACATCATGGCCAAGGCGGGGGAGATGGGCATAGACACGGAGAAGGACGGCGGAAGGTCCATACTTGATTTGATGAAGCGCAGGGAGGCGGACGGTTTCCATTACGAGGCTGCCGAGGCCAGCCTGGAACTGCTGATGCGCAAGTTCAAGGGGGAGAAGACCTCCCCGTTCAAGCTGGAAGGCTTCCGCACCTTCATGGACGTCACCGGCGACGTCATGACCTCCGAGGCATCCGTGCGCGTGGTCGATTCGGATGGAACGCTGGAGCATACCGCTGCCGACGGCAACGGCCCCGTGAACGCCCTGGACCGCGCCCTGCGGAAGGCCCTGGAGAGATTCTACCCGGTGCTCAAGGAGGTGCGGCTGATCGATTACAAGGTCCGTGTCATAGACGGCAAGGAGGCGACGGCGGCCAAGGTCCGCGTGCTCATCACCTCCACCGACGGCGCCCATACCTGGACCACCATAGGCGTGTCGGGAAACATCATCGAGGCTTCCCTCATGGCGCTCATAGACAGCATAGAGTACAAGCTTATGCGTTCCGGCGTCAACGGGAACGGCGTTAGCTTGAATTGCCAGTAACACCTATGGCCGCCTATGAGCTACCCGGTTAAGCTGATCTCGCATGAGGAGAAGGACGCCCTCTACGAGATGTATTCCTCGCATCCCTTCCACACCGTCAAGGCTGACATAAGCGGCTGCTGCATCAAGCTGTACACCCTGAGCTGCCAGGTCAAGGACATGTGGGAGGACAACTTCTACGCCATGTCCGAGATGGTTCGCTCCCACGGCCGCCTTATATGCCTGGACGACCCGCAGCGCCCTCTCGAGGTCCTTTACGAGCCGGACACCAAGACGGCGTTCCTGTTCAACTTCGATTACTACGGGTGGATCAAGAGCGTGGCCCTTGCCATAGCCGGGGACATACTGGAGGATGACCATCAGATATACTCCGTGCACGGGGCGGCCCTGGACATAGAAGGTAAGGGCATCACCCTGATAGCGCCCTCCAAGACGGGCAAGACCACTCACTCCTGGGGTTTGCTCCGGTCCAAGAGCGCCCGCCTGGTAACCGACGACTGGTACTTCGTCCGGCTCTCCGAGAGGCGCCCTGTGGGCTACGGTTCGGAGAAGAACTGCTACATCGACGCCGACATCGGAACCATATGGGAGGAGTACCAGGGGCTGGTGGAGAAGGCCAAGTTCGACAATCGCAAGAGGGCGGTGGTCAATGTGCGCTGGGTCACCGGAAAGGGTTCCGTGGTGCCCATGACCACCATTCACGAGGTCGTGATGCTCAAGAGGGACAAGAGCGATCCGCTAGCGGTACGCGAGATGGACCCGGAGGAGGCCTGGGATTACCTTTCGGCAAACGACCTCTGCAACCCTCACCAGATGGTGCGAGACGAGCGGAAGGGCAAGGTGCGCGAGAGGTTCTTCAGGCAGTTCCTTTCCCAGTCCAAGGTACACCTGGTCAACACCACCGCCACCCCCCAGGAGACGCAAGCCGCTATACGCCGACTTCTGGGTTGACCGGCCGCATAGTTTATTAGGCGTCCGGCTCAAGTCTTTATTACCGGGGGTTGAAACCCCCAGGGGGACTGTATGAAAACCATATCAAGGACGGTTCTGGCGATCGTGATGGCATTGGCGATGCTGGGCGCATTCTCTTTGAGCGTTCCGACGGCCTCCGCGGCCGACAAGGTCGTCGATGTCGCGATCACCGAGAGGATCGATGTCGCCTTCGACATCGAGCGGGAGGACCTGGACGCTTTGCTGGAAATGATACCGCCGGAAGACCTGGAAAGGCTGGCAGAGGAGCACCCCTGCCTGCTGGGATTGTTGGATGAATGGGACGACGAGGTCATCACCGTGGCCTTGGACGGGATGGTGCATGTCAACCTGAAGGCCTGGGAGAACAAGGGATGCCTGGATGTGAAGCTGCAGGCCTTCTGGCACGGTGATATAATGATAAGTGTGGACGGCGAGGAGGTGCTGGCCCTGGAGTTCAAGAACCTGCAGGTCATGGCCCACGTTGACGTTCGCGATGGCTGTCCCGAAATGCTGGTGGTCAACTCACATGTCAACGGGGAGATATCCTCGATCGCGCTGGACTTCGATGTCGACCTGAAGGCCCATCTCCTGCTGCATTACGTGAACGGGCAGTTGCACTTCAAGCTCTGGCTACCGGACTTCCTGGAACTTCTGATCTGCGAAGGATAAAAACCCCTTTATCTTCTTTTTTCACCTCTTTCCACCGATGCAGCGAGGATCGCCCCCGCTTCGTTCCCAGGGAAAGGATGATTAGCCCCCCATCCCCTTAGATGAGGCATGGGCAAGGTCCTTCTGACCATGATGGGGCGCAGCGTCTGGGGTCTTTTCAACTCGGTATGGGCATCGATACGCCAGTTCGATTACCTTCCGGACAAGGTATACGTCATGACCGTCGGCTGCGAGACCGCCCGGGCCCACATGGCCAGGGAAATGCTGATCGTGCTGCTGAGAGAGCATGGCTCCAGGGCGGAAGTGCAGCTGGTGGACGTCCCTGGGGATGACATAAAGGAGATCGGAAGGCGGGTCAACGAGATAATCGGTTCCGAGAACGAAAGGAACAACGAGGTGGCGGTGGACGTGACCCCTGGGACCAAGGCGACCGTGCTCGGCACCGTCATAGGCGCGGGCAAGGTCAGGGTGGACCATATATTCTACCTGTACATCGAATCGCTGCAGAACGCCGCCCGCCCGTACATGGAGATCCCGTTGGACATACAGCATTCGCACGATCTTTTGAAGGAGGTGCGCTGATGGAGGTGGGCAAGGAGTTCATCACCGTGGTGCTGAACGAGGCGAGGATGGCCGGCAAGGGGAGCATCATTGTGCGCTCGGACCTTCTCGACCTGGACCTCCTGGCGATGGACCTGGACCGCAAGCAGGTGCAGTGGGTGGCCCGGGAGATGGATTATGACGAGGCCCATTCCAAACTGGTAAGCGCCCTGGGGGAACAGATGGCCAGGGATGTCCCGACCTTTCTGGACCTGCGCGAGGCGCTGCAATCCTCCCTGTTCCTGCCGCCGACCAACCTTGACGTCCTGATGACCGAGATATACCGCCTGAACGAGCGGCGGGGCGACCCGTACAGGTTCCCGCGCCAGATGTGCTTTGGGCTGGACACCAACCTGCTCTACCGCAGGCTGTTCTCCCGGCTGCTCCTGGCGGGGGAGGGTTGCCGGGTACGACCGTTCGATCCAGAGAAGGTGCAGGTGCTCATCCCTTCCATGGCCGAGGAGGAGCTTTCCCGGCGCGTGGGCAGGAAATACGACAGGAGGGACGTGGAGGAGCTCAAGAGGGCGCTGCGGGACCGCAGCGTGGCCGACGACCTGTTCAACTGCCTCAACAAGAACGGGCGGAAGGCCCTGAACGGCCAGGCGGAGGTGGTCGCCCTCAAACGTACATACAACTGCTGGTCAGCGCAGGGCGGTTCGTTCGTTGATGACAAGGAGGCCCGGGACGACGAGATGCTCAGGTCCGTGGCCGCGGAGATGTTCGAGCAAAGGGTGGAGGTGCTCTTCCTGACCAACGACGACAAGACCCGAGCGCATGCCAACGCCCACAAGGTCCCCTCACTGCTCGTGACCTATCCGTACGACGTGCCATCCACCATCAGCTACGACCCGTGGCTGATGACCGAGCTGCTGTACGACCTTAGCATTCTGCACACGTCGCTGACCCTGAAGGGGACGGGTGTGAGGATCAAGGGGGAGTGGATGGGAAAGAGCGTCGACGATTACAGGAACGAGAAGGTGAGGGTGACCGTTCCGGGTGGCTCAGCGCTCAGCGATCGTCTCTCGACGGACCTGAGAATAGTCTCCGCTATCCGGTCAAATTTCCCCTGGAGGGAGATCAGGTGAGAAGATTAAGGTAAAGGAGACCCCGCAAAACGTGAATGGTGGGGAAGTTGGAGAAGGTCCGCGGGGCACTCCCATATTCCGGATGACCTGCAGAATATAAAGATTAGCCCTTAGTTGTATCATTTTTGAAAAAGTAAATGGCCATGCCGGAGCGTGATGTCGCGGGGGGTTCCGCTACGGGCTTCGATCCTCCGGCCTGCAACGGTCGCGCGGGACCGCCACCCCCAGTATCCGCTTTAGACCGTTGGCCACCATTACGGAGGAGATCACCTCCACCCCCTTCCCGTTAGCCAGCCGGTATATGTGCTTTGACCATCCGTGATTGCCGTTCAGCTTGCTGACCACTACCGAGAACATCAGCTCCTGATCTTCCGGCGAGGCTATGTCGGTGACGGGGGTTCCCAGCAGGGACGAGCGGGAACGGTTGAGGAATCGGCAGAGGGCTTTGTTCACCATCAGGAACCGCCCGACCTCGTCCAGCGTGAAGACCATCTCCTCCAGGTGCTCCATTATACCCTGATAGGCCCGGTCCCTGGCCACCAGCTCTCCCTCCACGCATTTCCGGTCGTCGATGTACCAGGCATATATGATCACCTGGCGCTTGTCCATCTCGTCCAAGTACCCGGAGGCGCTGCCCCGGAACCATCGGTAGGTGCCGTCCTTGGCCAGAAGCCGGAACTCGGCGGGAAGACCGCACTTGTCCATCTGGGCGCTGTACATCAAGATGTCCTCGATGTACCTTTCGTCCGGGTGCAGGTAATCGAATATGCTGTGCCCCCGTATCTCGTCCATGGTGTAGCCCAGGGCATTTTTGGTAGAGGGACTGGAATAGATTATGTAACCGGACCAGTCGATGATGGTGACCAGGTCCCGGGTGTTCTCGATCAGCGCACGGAAGCGCGTGGCGTTATAGCGGATGGCCTCCTCGGCCTCCTTGCGACGAACGATCTGCCTCACCAGATTGGCCAGTTCGGCGTACTGGGCCATCGGGTCGCCGCCCTTCTTGATGTAATGGTCAGCGCCGCATTTCAGGGCCTCTATGACCACCTCCTCCCGTCCCCGGCCGGTGAAGAGGATGAAGGGCGTCTCCTTGCCCTCGGAGCGTATCCGTTTCAGGAAGCTTATGCCGTCCATCTCGGGCATCTGGTAGTCGGAGATGATGGCATCGTAAGTGCTTCCAGAGAGGAGCTTCCACGCTGTATCGACCGAGGACACGGTGTCCACGTATATGTCCCCCTCCAGCTCCAAGAACTCCTTGGCCACCTCCAGAAGCCCTTCCTCATCGTCCACGTAGAGACAGCGGATCATCGGAGACCGTCCCATTCCAAGCGTCTTTGCGATCCCTTGTTCATATACTTTTCAAGCTCTCATGCCGAGTGCTTTTTATAAAGCTATCAAGAACAGATTCGTTCATTGATAATCTGTTGGACCTTATTCCCGAGTCGCTGCAGGCTTGCTCGGGAAAGGCGATCGTGCCAGGGATCGCAGGTTCGGACCGCGCGGTCCGAAATGTTCGCCTGGGCGTCGAAACGGGGACGTCACTTCAACTTGGGAAGGACCCTGCCGGTCATTTCCATGTACTCCTTGTACTCGTCCCCGAACCTCTCGGTCATGTGCGCCTCCTCTATCGGCACCCGTGCCATGTAGAACGAGCCGAACACCACCAGGAATATGGCCCCGGCGAACAGATTGGGAAGCAGCAGGGGCATGGCGAAAGCCCAAAGCCATAAAGACGTGTACATCGGATGGCGGACGCTGCGGTATACACCTTTCTTGATCAGCGATTGCTCTCCGTGCACGCCGGGGGTGAGCGCGAAGTTGATGCCCAGGTCGGCGTGGGACCTCCAGAGAAGCAGAAGGGACGCCGCGATCAGCAATACCCCCGACCAGGCCAGTTCAACGGGGACGGTATAGTTGGCAAAGTCAAGATAGGGAGTGAGTATATAGGCCAGGGGAGCCACCATGCTTGCCACGATCATGAAGACCAGCACCTTGTCCATGAAAGAGCTCCTGTAGGCCGTTCTGTCACCTATCATCCACATGTAAATGACCCGGATATAGAGTGCCGCAGCAGCACAGATGATGTATACAAATGAGAACAGGGTCACGTTCATGCGGATTCTGGCCGGTGGATTAAAGCTGCTCATATAAATAATGGTCCCAGGGAGCTTCCGTATCGCTCATTGTTCCCATTCAGCCCTTGGGACGTGGCCGAAGCTGATGGCATGTGGCCAAATAAAAAAAGAAAAAGGTGGGCCGCACCTGAAAAGGTTGCTGGCCGATGGTATAAGGGGAATGAGGTGGGGGCACTGGGATTTGAACCCAGATCAGCGGGTTTCCACCACGCGGGGAGCGACCCCACGCGAAATTAACAGGTCATCGCTCCAGTTAGTCATCACCGGATCAGCAAACCCGTTAGCAATCACTCCATATTAACTGGAGCCCGCGAGGATACCGTGTTACCCCATACCCCCACTGTTCAGCGTTAACGCTTACGCATCTTCTGGGCGTGCTTTCGCCTTCTCATCTTTTTCTTGCGCCATTTCCAGCGCTGCTTGCCCTTTTTCTTCCAGGCGCGTGAGCTTCTCTTCATCGATACACACCAGACTAGCTGCCCTGATTCAATGGGGGTTTAATAACCTTTTCTACTTGGGAAGGTCTGTTGGACCCCAAATCTCCCGGTTTCCCCCTTTCCAGGGGAACTAGGCTGGATGGGCGGAACATGGGGACCGAGTTCCGGGATATGCAGCATTTCAGAGGAATGCCGCGTCCATCCGCTCGCCTTATTGGCGTTCCGTGAAAAAAGACGCGGCCCGATGTAACCCCGTAAAGAAAGGATCAAACGGTTCACCCCCACCGGCAGCTGGACCTCCGTGAGCACCTCCGAGACAGTGATGCTAGCCGGGTCGTTGAGATATATCTCGCGGTCCGGCCCAACGCGGCGCAGGAAAAGCTTGCGAGCGACGTGCTCGTAGCTATAGAGACAGGGATCGATGGTCTCCTTCCCGGCGGGAGTGAGCGGGGCCTTTCCCTCGCGGTATCGGAGCGCTTTCGGCGTCAGCCTGGTCAGTTTGGACAAGGCTCCGATGGTGAGCGTTTCGGCGGTCATTTCGACCCACAATGCTCTGACCATCTCCTGATTATTTTCCAATCGTGATCTGACGCGAGGGGGTCGAGCATCGTGCACAACTTTGTTCAATGAGATATGGAAGTGACGACCCAGGGGGTGTTGGACGAGGGCCTGACCGTAGCAGAACGTAAGAACGATTGGCGGGCCCGCCGGGATTCGAACCCGGGACCACTGACTTGCTTCTCCCCTGAGAACAGGGAATAGAAGGCCAGTGCTATATCCAGCTAAGCCACGGGCCCGATGTCTCGGCAATATCCATAACCTGATTTAAAGGTTTACGGTAGGACCTAGGCCAGGAAGTGCCATATTGAGTATCCGGCGAGCAGCAGCCCGGCCTCCCCCAGGGCCGCCAACCCCATCAGGAACTGCAACGGGCGGAACCCCAGCACGACCCCTCCCATGTCCAACAGGTCCTCGGCGAACTTGAATATGACATAGACAATGATCAGAACGATGAACGCGACCACCAGCACCACCGTGGAGCTCAGGAATTCCAGTTCGTACGTCTTTCCCAGCCAGTACAGCCCGTAACCGACAGCGCCACCGACGATCAGGGCGATGAGAGATGCCAGCTTGATGCCCTTTATGGCCCTCAAGAAAAGAGACAGCCCCAGCAGAACGAGGATCAGCCGGGTGGATATGTCGTACTCTCCCAGACTCCACGCCCAGGCCCCTATGCCTATCATCGCCGCTCCCACGATGAACCCGAGGAACAGCAGCACCTCGTCCCAGGAAGATGATTCCTTGCGCCCGTACCAGGCGCTGGCGATGGCCACAATGCCCCCTGAGACCAATCCGGCCTCAACGATGCTCAGGTCAACCATTGTTCTCCTTGAACAAAGGGGAATGAATGTTATTAAGCCCTTGTACTGGCAAAGGGCTATCTATCATCCAGTTCTATTATTTGCGACGGATATGAACGTGGACGAGGCGATAGACAAGAGAAGGGCCTTGCGGGCCTTTGACACCAGACCTGTTCCCGATGGAGTGATAACGGAGCTGATAGAGGCCATGCGGCTTTCGCCTTCGTGCAATAACAACCAGCCCTGGAGGGTGATCGTGGCGAGGGACCAGGGATCTTTGGGGGCGGTGAGGGCTTCGCTTCCCAGGGGCAACGGGTGGGCGACGAGGGCTCCCTTGATACTTGTCGTATGCTCCCGCCTGGAGGACGACTGCAAGCTGTCCGACCGGCGCGATTACTTCCTTTTCAGCACCGGGCTGGCGGTCGGGGAGATGCTGTTGAGGGCCACGGAGATGGGATTGACCGCCCACCCCATCGCCGGCTATGACGCCCTGGCCATAAAGGAGGGTTTGGGCATCCCGGCCGACCATGTCCTTATAACCCTGGTGATCTGCGGGTACCCGGGAACGGACGTCTCCATGCTGTCGGACAAGCAGCTCATGGCGGAGGTGGAGCGCCCTGCGCGCTTGCCGGTCGGTGATAACTTCTTCGATGGTCGTTGGGGAAGGCCCTGGTCCTGATCATATGCCCAGAAGTTTTTGCATGGTGCCCCCGAGCAGCTTTTCCCTGCGCTCCTCCGAGCAGAAGCCCTGTTCCCTGGCGAAGCAGCACCAGGACTCGTAGGGATAGGCCAGGTCGAAAAGTGGCCAGTCGGTGCCGAATATCACCCGGTCACCCATCACCGAAAAGGCCTCCCGGAGACGGTCCTTCACCACCTCCGGCTCTGCGGGCAGCCATCCCTGCAGGGCCGAGCAGTCGGTGTACAGATTGTCGAACTCCCTTGCAAGTTCGTATGTGTCCGCCCGGTACTTGCCGCCGAGATGGGCTATGACCAGTTTGAGGTCGGGATACCTTTCCATAACAGGACGGAAATGGATGGGGCGGCTCTTCTCCTCGTCCAGGGGACCCCAGCTGGCGCCGGCGTGGCTTACCACCACCAGCCCCATGTCCTTGACCTCCCTCCAGAAAGGCTCCAGCCTTTCCTCGTAGGGATAGAAGCCGTTCGGAGGATAGATCTTGATGCCCTTCGGCTCGTACCTGGCGAAATACTTGCGCATGAGGCGGATGGCCTGCTCCCCCCGCCCGGGATCTATGCCCATGAAGGGGATGAGCTTGTCCGGATAGTTGGCGGATGACTCGAATATCCAATCGTTGAACTCCTCGACGCCGATCTTCGGCTCCTGCACCAGTCCAAAATCCAGGGGGAGGATGACGGAGCGGTCGACCTTGGCCTGGGCCATCGATCCCACGAGAAGCTCCGGCCTTACCTCGGATGTAGGGAAGTTCTCCTCTATCTCCCTGGTCATGTCCAGGTATTCCGACATGGCCAGCCAAGGTTCCAGGTAGGCGTTCATGATGACGTCCGGGTACATTGGCCTTAACCACATGTGGACGTGGCCGTCGATGATCATCCCAGGAGCGAACAGCGTACTGGCTTGAATACGTTTTGCTCCTCAGATGCCCAGCACCTTTCTCATGTTCCCGCCCAGCAACCTTTCTTTGGTCTCCTCGTCCGCCCAAGGTTGCGCCCTTACGAAATGGGCCCATAAGGGAGTGGTGTAGCTTAGCTCGAATAGGGGGAAATCGGAACCGAAGGAGACCTTGTCCGGGATCTCCGAGACAAGCTCCTGCAGCCGGGAAATGGCAGTCTCCGGGTTGGACGGAAGCCAGCCCTGCAGTGCCGAACAGTCGGTATAGCAGTTGGGGAACTCCCTGCACATCCGGTAGGTCTGCTGCCTCCACCTTCCACCCAGGTGGGCCAGGACCACATTGGTGTCCGGATAGCGCTGCAGCACCTCCTTCCAGAAGTCCGGCTCGCTGAACTTCTCGTCCAGGGAGCCCCAGGCAGCCCCGGCGTGGGTTATTATCACGAGACCGAGATCGTTCACCCGGTCCAAGAACGCGCGAACGCGCTCCTCGTTGGGGTACCAGCCCGTGGAGGGATACAGCTTGACGCCCTTGGCGTCGTACCTCTTCACGTACCTCTCCAGGAGATCCAGGGCCCGTTCGCCGCGCTGCGGGTCCACCCCGACGAAGGGGATGAGCCGGTCAGGCGCATCGGCGCAGCTCTCGAACACCCAGGTGTTGTACTCCTCCACCCCGGACCGGGCGCCCTCCACCAGGTTGAAATCTATGGGCAGCACGACGGACATGTCCACGCCACCGGCGTCCATGGCCTCCAACACCCGGTCAGGGCCTACGGTGTACTCCGGCCAAACCTTCTCGGTCTGCACGTCCCAATCCATCAGCCCTTCCAGGGCCGCTAGCGGTTCCAGGTACATGCGGACCATGGCGTCCGGGAGATGGTCCCTGAGCCAGAGGTGAACGTGACTGTCGATTATCATCCGAGTTCTCTATCGGGAGGGGTGTCGTAAATATTTGGCTCTTGCCGCGCAGCCCTGATTTTCAGAACGTGATTCTCAAAAATGATAATAAATAGTCAAAAGGGACTATTCAATCGTTACAGCCTGGGATGGGACGCGAGAGGGACCGAAATGACCAAGATATCCAGTATAGAAGGTATAGGGCCAGCATACAGCGAGAAGTTGGCCAGTGTAGGAATATTGACCGTTGAGAAACTTCTGGAGGTTTGCGCCGGGCCCAAGGGTCGCGAGGAGATCGTTGAGAGGACCGGGTTGAGGCGGGAGGACATTTTGACATGGGTCAACCACGCGGACCTTTTCCGGATCAGGGGCATCAGCTCGCAGCACTCCGAACTTCTGGAAGCATCGGGAGTGGACACCGTTCCTGAGCTGGCCCTGAGGAACGCGGCCAATCTGGTGGCCAAGATGGAAGAGGTGAACGCCGAGAGGAATCTGGTGCGCCGCACTCCCACCCTGAAGATGGTGGAGAAGTGGATCGCCCAGGCCAAGAAGATGCCCAAGGTCGTGAACCACTGAAGCATTGAATGCATCGAACGGGCAACGGATCCCAGGTCCGTTCGATCGCCTCATATTTTTTCGTTCGCGATCCTAGAGCCATCTCGACCGCCTTTGGTATAAAAGTAATTCGAAAGGGGGATGGCGATAGACCATCGGTCCCTTTTCAGGCTGTTCCTTGTCGCGCTCGTTTGTTTCGCACTGCTCTGATATGGTTTGCCGGTTGGTTTCCTTTCCGACCCTGGGTCTCGAACGACCCGACGAGTATGCCGTTGGTGTTCTGGGCGCCGATGCTGCTCTTGCTGATCATGTGACCTTTCGCCACCGGGGCATACAGGGAAAGGAAGGCCCCGCTGCGGTACGTCGTTCTTTACACGCTGATCTTTCTGACCATGACGGCATGCATCATCGGGTAGGTCCGGCATTTCCTGACCTTAGGTTTCACATCCCAAGTCCTTTGAGGGCTAATGATGCCGCGAATGAGCGCGTTCTGAGGTAACGTTCGCATGGGAACGTGCGCACCAGGGACCGATGCATTCGCACGAGGCGGGGCGCATCTTATTGGAGCTTAGCTACCTAGCTGTGAAATAGTTATTATCGACCTCTCCCCTTGCATTTGGAGATCTGAACATGAAGAAGCTTACTTCCGATTATAAGGACCACATACTCCAGTCCATCGGCAACACGCCGATGGTCAGGATCAACAAGCTCAACCCCAACCCCAAAGCCACCATATTGGCCAAGGTGGAGGGCTTCAACCCCACTGGCAGCATAAAGGACCGCATCGCCCTGGCCATGATCGAGCAGGCCGAGCAGGAGGGGAAGTTGACAAAGGGGAAGACCATAATCGAGCCGACCTCCGGCAACACCGGAGTGGCATTGGCCATGATAGGGGCCATCAAAGGATATGACGTGGAGATCGTGATGTGCGAGGCGGTCTCCGTCGAGAGAAGGCAGATGATCAAGGCCTTCGGCGGCACGGTGACCCTCAGCCCGGCCAAGGACGGCACGGACGGGGCGATAAGATTGGCCAGGAAGAAGGTCGAAGCGGAACCGGACCAGTACTTCATGCCCGACCAGTTCTCCAACCAGTACAACAAGATGGCCCACTACAAAGGCACTGGAGACGAGATATGGAGGCAGAGCGGCGGCAAGGTCGATTACATAGTCTCCGCTCTGGGAACCTCCGGGACCATAATGGGCGTGGGCATGGCGCTCAAGGAGCACAACCCCAACATCAAGATAGTCAGCGCCCACCCTGTGAAGGGGCATTATATCCAGGGGCTCAAGAACATGGAGGAGGCCATCGTCCCGGCGATATACGATCCGAGCAAGATAGATATCACCATCATGGTGGAGACGGAGGACGCCTACGAGATGACAAGGCAGATCGTCAAGAAGGAGGGCATCTTCGTGGGAATGAGCAGCGGGGCGGCCATGTACGCCGCGGCGGAGATCGCCAAGAGGATCGATTCCGGGACCATCGTGACCATTTTCGCCGACAGGGGCGAGAAGTACCTGAGCACCAGCCTGTTCTCTGCCTGACGCTCTACTTGGGTTCTCAAAGGAAAAGGCGCCAGCACTTTTTGTCGCGCAACCTCTGGTCGTCCAACACCAGTTCGCGTATCTCCGAGGGCAGTCGGCCCCTCTGCCACTGGCGCTCTAGATGACCGGCCCCCCCCCTTTCCTTCTCCAAGGACGACGCGCGTACCGCCCTTATCGCATAGGCAGAGGCGCCCAGCTCGTGATCGGCCATGTGAACCACTGCCACCGCATGACCGGCGGCGCGAGCGGCCTCCCTCGCTGCCCCGTGGGACTCCCTGGCCGCGGCATGGGCGGCATAGGAGGCCTCTCGCGCGCTCGTCATCGTTATCTCACCGCGCGCCCAAGCTCTGGCCTGTTCTATGGCCGAACGAGGGCGGTCGTCCCCGGGCCGCTCTTCCTCGAACAGGTGGAGCACGTGTTCCGCGCAATCGGCCGCCCAGAGAGCGAGCAGTCGATGGTCGTGGTCCTGAAGGAGACCGCCGCGACAGCAGGTTATGAACCGGGGGTCCCTGGAAGATGAGCGTACGATCGGTCCGTTCATTCACCAACACCTGACCTTTTTATATCGGGACGCGCGCGGCGCCATGTTCGATATTTCCTACGGAGCTATATCGAGTTCGGCTCGTGCCTTCTTGGTAAAGACCAAGGGCATGGCAGCACAAGGCGATGAGCTTCGGAACTTGATCGATAGTAAAAGAGTGGACAGGGGGGGATTTGAACCCCCGGCCTCTACCATGCCAAGGTAGCGATCTTCCAGCTGATCTACCTGCCCGGTGGGATTGGCAAAGCGATTTTCTCTATTTAACCTTATCTTATTGGTGCGGCCTGGCCTGGCCCTCCCGTCGTAAAAGGAAAGGCCAAAAGGGTTTCATCTGCGGCGGAAGAAGGCCTTGACCCCGCTGCTGTTCATGTACAGCACGATTATGATGGGGATCAGCAGACCGATCAGCAAGCTGCCCAGCCTGCCCATGTCCAGCCCGTCAAGTGCCCAGGACGCGACGCTCCATATCATGCCGACGATGACTACCACCATGGTCACCAGCCACACCCAGCCCCATCCTTTGAAGAAGCCGAAGGCCGCCACCAGGTATATCACGCCCATGACCAGGGAGATGCCCTCTATGGCTAGGCTGAGGGCGTCCCCGCCCCCCAACGCCCCGACGGATATTCCGCCGACGATCATGAACAGCCCATATATCAACAGAAGCACGCCTATGATGGTAACGCCCAGGGGACGCTCCCTACGCACCTTCTTGCCCATGGCCGATCATGGATCACGTGGATGATAATGCTTGCTGGACGGGCATCATAAAAAGAGATCAAACTTCCAGCGTCCTCTGGAAGCGCATCTTCTCCCCGACGATGCGCGTGGGGTACTCCCCGTTCACGCAGGCCAGGCAAAGCTCGGACTCCGGTATGTCCAGGGCTTTGACCAGGCCGGCCTGGCTGATGTAGCCGACCGAATCGGCGGTTATGAGCTCGGCTATCTGCTCCGGGGTGCGGTTCAGGGCGGCGAACTGCTCCCTGGTCTTCATATCCACCCCGTAGAAGCATGGAGCGATCACAGGCGGGCAGCCGATGCGCACGTGCACCTCCTTGGCCCCTGCCCTCCTGGTCATCTGCACGATCTTTAGCATGGTGGTGCCGCGCACGATGGAATCGTCCACGATCACCACCCTCTTGCCGGCGACCGTTGAACGTATGGGGTTCAACTTCAACAGGACCCCCTCGTCCCTCTGGGATTGATCTGGAAGTATGAAGGTCCTCTCGATGTAGCGGTTCTTCATGAAACCCTCGGCGTACGGTATGCCGGAGCCTTCCGCGTACCCCAGGGCATGCGCCCTTCCGGAGTCGGGAACCGGCACGACGACGTCGGCCTCCACGGGGCGCTCCTTTGCCAGTATGTGGCCGATATTTGTGCGCACCTGGTACACCTCCCTCCCGTCGATGACCGCGTCCGGACGGGCGAAGTACACCCATTCGAACATGCAATGCGCCTTGTGAGGAGAGGCGGGAGTGCGGGTGGATGTGATCCCGGAAGTGGATATCTCCACGATCTCTCCGGGAAGGACGTCCCTTATAAAATCGCCCTTCAGAACGTCGAAGATGGAGCTTTCGGAGGCTATGACGTAACCGCCAGGAAGCTTTCCGATGCACAGGGGACGGAAGCCGAACGGATCGCGGAACCCGAAGATTCGGCCACCTAGCATCATGACGATGGAGTAGGCCCCTTCCAGGGACCTCATCACCGTCTTTATCGCCCTTATCGGATCGGGGTTGATGGACAGCTCCGTGGCCATCATGCGGACGATTATCTCGGAATCGGTGGATGTCAGGAACGCCCATCCTTCCGTCTGGAACTTGTTCCTTATGGAGGCGGCGTTGACTATGTCGCCGTTATGGGCCAGAGCCAGATCCCCCTCCTTGGTGGTGACCGTGATGGGCTGGCAGTTCTCCGCGCAGGACGTGCCGGAAGTCGAGTAGCGAACGTGACCGATACCTGTGTTGCCAGCCAGACCGTTGTACTGCCGGCCGACCAGGACCTCGTGCACCAGACCCATACCCCGGTGATAGGATATGGTCTTGCCGTTGGAAACGGCTATTCCCGCGGCCTCCTGGCCACGGTGCTGGATGATACGCAGCCCCTTCTTGAGATAGGGGACGGCATCGCCCTCCAGGGTCATGCCGATGACACCGCAGAAATGCTTGGGACCGTCATCCTCCAAGGGAGCTACCTCGAACGTCAATGGGATTTGGCCCAATTATACGTTCTCATGGTGGTGGTCTTGCCGTAACCACAGGAGGCGCAATAGGAGGCGCGTATGTTATAGGCCCTCTTTCCGCACCTGCGGCAGGGGACGTGCGTCTTCTTGTCTCCCATCTTTCCGTGTGATGCCGTACCTTTCGTCATAAGAGTAACCTCAGGGTGAGATGTATATCACGTTGTCCCCGCGGACAATGGTCAACGTGAGCTTGCGAACGACCTCGCTGTTTATGAGCTCCTCCGCGTTCTTGAGAACCAGGTTCATGTGCGGATCGTATCCGTCCAGCACCCCCCGGTACTCCCGGTTGCCCTTCAACGTGACGATCACCTGGCTGTTTATCGCCTGGTTGAGGACGTTCAGAGGTTTCTGCATGCTCACTTCACCTTGACGTGCGAATGAACGTTCAGTATATGAAGTTTTTGTGTTCCAGACGGTCGTTCCGAAGGGCCAGTCATATGAAGGCCCCCAGCGTTGGCGCGTCCAAGCGGTCCATGTCGTAGAAGATTATGCCTTCCCTCATGCGCTCCCCGTCCTTCAAGCCGGGGAAGAAGCTGGCCAGCAAGGAGGTCCTCCATAGCAGGTCCAGTATGGATGTTGAGAGGACGCCTCCGTACACGTTCGGCCATGGGTCCTCGTAATCGTACTCGTCCATCAGATAGAAGGCATAGCCCATGAAGCTGTCCCGCTCGTTCAATACCTTCAGGTAATCAAGCAGGACCTGGCGGTCCTGACCCTCCGGCTGACGCAGCCTGACATCCTTCATCGGCATCTCCCCCTTCTTGTTCACGTCGCCCTCGGCGTCCATAACATACCACTCGACCTTCTGGCCAAGGACCCGGTACATGTTCCAGCTGCCGTCAGGGGCGCAGTACACCGGTGCCTGGAACAGTTCGTCCGCGGCCAGGGAGTCGGTTACCATCTCCAGGGCCGAGCGTGACAGGTCGCTCATGGTCCTGCCGTCGAGCGAGGGCTTCGCCTTGAGGCCGGGGATGGAGATAGCGTCCTCCTCCACGCTCCCCTCCAGCAGGGAAGCTACCAGTCTGAGGTCCGTCAGCTCGTTCAGGCGCGCGGATACCTGGGAGCGAACCTTGCCAACGTCCACCTCCATACCGGCCTCGATGCAGTTAAGGATGAACTCCCTGTAGACCGGAACGGACTCCTTCAGGGTTTTCCTGATCTCCGGTTCGTTGTCGTGCACCAGGCGCAGCCCTTCGATCATGGCCTCCTCTCCCTGGTCCGACCAGACCCCGCGGCAGCTCAGGTCCAGCTCCACCTGCACCCTGGACCCTACGTGGATGTGGAAGGGGAACTGCCTGCAGAAGTGGGGGCGGTGAGCGTAGACCTCGCACCTGCCATCCTTAAGGAAGGAACAGGAGCCCTGCCCTTTCTTCAACGCCAGGGCATAATGCCGATGCGGCTCCTTCTTCAGCACAAGCCGGTTCGGGAAGTTCCTCTTGAAATACTCGACCTCTCCCGGCAGGCACTCCGGCTGGCACAGACAGCACAGCTTACACGGGTCCTGGCATATGAACCGGCGTCCTTCCAGCTCGCTCAGGTCCAGCGGGAGGGGGCCGTTAAGCATAGGAAACCTCCCTGCCCCGGCGCTCGGACATCGTTTGGCCGTCCCTCAGAACCAGGTTTCCCCTGAGGAACACCGCTTGCGGGAACAATGCCTCCCTCCCCTCGAAGGGCGTCCACCCGCACTTGCTGTGCAGGTCCCTTCCCTTAACAACGGTCGTCTGCCGGGGGTCCACCACCAAGAGGTCGGCGTCCAGGCCTTCGGCGATATCGCCCTTATTCAGGCCGAACGTGAGCGAGGGATTGTGGCAGGCCGCCCTGATCAGAACATCCAGAGAGAGGAAGCCCTTTCTCACCAGCGATAGCATCATCGCGAAGCCCGTTTCCACGCCGGGAACGCCGGAGGGCGCCTCGTTGAAGTCCTTGTCCTTCTCCTCCGGAGCATGGGGGGCGTGGTCGGTCGCAAGCATCGGAACCTGGCCACGGCAGAAGGCCTGGAACAGCGACTCCCGGTCCGCCCGGCGACGGAGCGGGGGGTTCACTTTACCCCAGGGCCCCAATCCCATACTGGAGTCCAGCAGCATGTGGTGCGGCGTGGCCTCGAAGGTCATGCCGCTACCGGCGAGCAGTGGGAGCGCCTCCTTGCAGCTGACGTGACATATGTTCATTCGGGCCCTGCCGCTGTAAGATGCCAGCCTCTGTATGGCCGACAGCTCGGCCTCCCTGGGCCGGCACTCCTCGTGCTCCCGAAGCGATCTCTCCTCCCTGCGCAGGAGCATGGAGCCCTCCTCGGCATGCACGCTCACCGGACGCCGGCTCCTTCCAACGGCGTCCAATGCCCTGGCGAGGACGGCGTCCTCGTCCAGAAGGACGCTCTGGGTGGAAGATCCCAGGAATATCTTGTATGACACGCACGGTCCCAGCGAGGGGACGTCCGTGCCCGGGGCGATGCCGGCGATGATGCCGTAGTCCACCCAGGAGCGCCCGGCCACCGACTCCCTCTTTTCCTTGAGGGAGGAAAGGTCGATCACCGGCGGCACGGTGTTAGGCATGTCGAGTACGCAGGTCACCCCTCCGTGCAGCGCTGACAAAGAGCCGGAGGAGAAGTCCTCCTTGTGCGTCATGCCCGGGTCCCGGAAATGAACGTGGGGGTCCACCGCCCCTGGAAGCACCAGCCGCTCACCGAAGTCGAAGTGCTGGTCGCCTTTCAGCACCTTTCTCACGCTAACGATGCGACCATCCTCCATCCCCACGCAGGCCTTCTGCAGCCTCCCCTGGAAGAACAGCTTCCCCTCAACTACGTCCATGCGATCATTGGGTACGTCCACGGAGTATTTGACCGTATGGCGACCCCTCGTGGAATATCTCCGCTTGGAAGGTGAATATCCTGGTTTGCCGGTCCAGCCACATGTCCGGAGCCAGGCCGGCCTTCATGCACGCCTGCTCCAGAAAGGTGTTGGCATCCCAACCCCATTCCACCGGCACCTGCGGCAGAAGCAGGCCCCTGAACATTCCCCGCTCCATGATGAGCCCGTCCCTGCCTATGACGATGGATCGCGGAACGTCCTTGCGGCCGTCGACCTTGAGCTCCACCGGAGGCGTCAGAACGCTCACCTCCACCACCACCTGGTCCAGCTCCTCGGGTCGCAGCGGCGGGAAACGGGGATCGTGGCAGGCCCCCTGCGCCGCCCTGAGTATCGCCTCCGCCAGGGGGAACACCGGTTCCGGATAACCTATGCAGCCCCTCAGCTCCTCCTTGGGGAATGTCTTCAAGGTGACGAAGGCGCCGCTCTTCTCCCGGAAGCTGTCCGGAACGTCGAAACGGTCGATGTTGAGATCCCTGGTCTCCGCGTCGATCGCCCTGCGGGCCATCTTTACTGCCATGGCTCCTTCCTGTTCCTTCATGCCCGACCCATGTCGATGTTGTCCTATGTCCTATTAAAACTGTGGATGGATTTTCTGAACCTCTATTGAAATCGTGAGAACTTACGGCAGAGATATCTAGTTCTCACGAGTATGTTGATAGCATGCAGGCCAAGGAGGCAAGGGAGATACTGGTCCGGGAGGTGATGTCCAGCCGCCCCCGCACGGGGAGCCCGGACATGACCGTTAAGGAAGCAGCCGCCCTGATGCTCCGGGAGGGCGTGGGCAGCCTGATCGTGTTGGAAGAGGGCGAGCCGGTCGGCATTCTGACCGAGCGGGACATCCTCTACAAGGTGGTGGCGGTCGGCAAGACCCCTTCCAAGACCAAGGTGGAGAAGGTAATGTCCTCCCCGGTGATCACCATAACCCCGGGGTCGAACGTGTCCATCGCCGCCAAGCGGATGTCCGATCTGCACCTGAGGCGACTGCCGGTGGTGGAAGATGACAAGCTTGTCGGAATGCTCACGGAAAAGGACATTCTCAAACTTTCGCCGTCGCTCATCGAGCTGACCAGGGAATGGGGGAAGATAAGCTCCTTGCCAGGCGCCCGCACCAACGGGTCAGGAAGCCAGGCTGGCTATTGCGAGAGCTGCGAATCCTACTCCATAGACCTGAGATTGGAGAACGGTTCCCTGCTGTGCCCGGACTGCCGCGAGGAGTGAATCAGTCCAGATCGATCTTGCGCAAACGGGGGGAGGGGGCCTCCGTCTTCTTATCCATGTCCTTCAGCTGGGAGTCTACGAAAGAGCGGAACAGCAACAGCGTTTCCTTGCGGATGTTGTTGTAATGTTCCTTGACCTCGGGGGGCATGACGTTGCGGGGCATCAGGGTGTCCATAGCGGCCAGGAACTCGGTTCCCGACCTCATCAGGTGCACGACGGTGTCCTGCGGTAGCGGCCCGCCCCTGGAGGACCGGGGTGGTCTTTCCTGCGCGTAGTCCTCGGAACCTTCCTTCTTGCTTGTCATTTGCATACCTCACTTGAAACTGATGACCAAACGGCCGTCCTTGAACTCGGCCTTGTGGGCCTCCTTGTTCACCAGCGAGTAGGGGAGGGCGACAGAGCGCTTATACCAGCCGACGGTCACAATTAAAACATCGTTCGATTTATATAACTCTACCTGGTCCTTGCTGGAAAAGGGCAATTTGAGAGATATTTGGTCGACGCCGTCCTTGCTGAATATCTCCATGCTCTTTTCGGTGGTGTACACCTGGGAGGGGTCGGTGTCCCCGAACAGTTGCTCCGCGATGACCTCCAAAGACCTTTGACCCACCACTTCGGTCATGGACATATAGGCCTTCAGCATCTTCAGGGGCGAGAAGGACTCCTCGATCATCTGCATGTAACGGGACTGCTCCTCGTACTTGGCCTCGGGATAGTGCCCCTTGGCCTCCTCGGGCAGCAGGCGGTTTATGACCAGGCACTCCACGGTAAGGTTGTACAGAGACAGGTAGGTGTAGGCCCGCTTGGTCTCGTTTATCACCATCTTCTCCGGGTTGACCACCAGCCTGACGGAGGTGGTCTCCGAGTCCAGCAGGATCTGCCGGACCGTCTTCAGACGGTCCTTGAGGTGATCCAGGTCGTTCAGGAAGGCGTCGGTGGGCATGGGCATGCTCATCACCTTTCCGACCGTGGCCCGGGCCAGACGCACCGTGTTCTTGAATATCCTGTACATCTTGTCGAAGTACCAGTCAGCGGTGTCTGGGAAGCTCAGCAGCCTCAGCGTCTCCGCGGTGGGGGCCGTGTCCATGACCACAACGTCGTACTCCCCGCTCTTCTGGAACTCCTCGATGTAGAACAGGGCGGACATGAGCTCCATGCCCGGCCACACGGTCATCTCCTTGGACGATATCGGATCGAGCCCTTGCGACACCATGAAGTCCGAAAGGTATTGCCCGATCTCCTTCCAGCGGGTCTCCATCTCGTGAATGACGTCCACTTCGATGGCGTCAAGGTTCTCCCCTATGTTCCTGACGTCCCCGGACAGGGGTATGTCCAAAGAATCGGCCAATGAATGAGCGGAATCGGTGCTGATGGCGATCGTCCTGTATCCCATCTTGGCGCAGCGCAGGGCGGTGGCCGCGGAGATGGATGTCTTGCCTACGCCACCCTTGCCAGTATAGATGATGACTCTCGTTCTCTCACCGGGAACATGCAAGATAAGCGGACGTACTTTAATGATTGCATCTTCCGATGGGGTTCAAAAACAACAAGAATGTGGTGGCAAGGGAGTGCCGGGGAGGGGGTTCGAACCCCTGACCTTCGGATTTCCCTGGAGAGGGTCTTGTTCCTAATCCCTATGAGTCCGACGCTCCACCAGGCTGAGCCACCCCGGCATTCGGGGAAGGGGTTTATTCTTCGGCCTCGGCCGGAGCCTCGGTAACTTCCTCTACCGGTGCTTCGGCAGCGACCTCTGGCTCTTCAGGGACCTCGGGAGCGAAGACCGGCTGGTCCTGGGGACCTGCGCCCATCTCCAAAACCTCCGTCTTGCGGATCTCGACCCTCTTTATGGGGACGACGACCTTGCAAACGCTGCCCAGCCTGTGCGCCATCTCGCCGTCGATGATGGCCTTGACGATCTCGGAAATGGTCTTTTCCTCGCCCATCTTAGCCATCTCAGCGTCCATCATGGTGCGGAGAGCGGTCTCCTGGGAAGACTGTATGCGCTTCTCGGTGACGCTCATGGGCTTCACGCGGATGAGGTACCCGTCCTTGGTGCGCACGTCTATTACGTGGTCGGTCTTGGTCCTCTTGCGGCGCGTGAGTCGCCTTATGTAATCACTGGTCAGGTCCTGGCCGACGAAAACTGTGTGTACGTCGAACCCTGTGACGTCCTGAACCCTGAACTTGAGCTTGACATGCATCTTCGAGAAGTCGCCGTTTATGTCATGTACGGTTGCCTCGGTGGTCCTGCCGATGAGGTTGGTGGCATCGGCGCTGGGGGTTTCGCCCAGCTGGGCCTGGTTGAACATGCGCGGAGCGTATATCTTGTACCACTCCTTGGCTTTCCACCGGTCCTTTACCTTCCTTGAGGCGGCCTTCGAAGATGCTTTTTTATTTGCAGCCAATTAATAGCCTCCAATCGCGAGATGAACTCGGAAACAAGTAACCCTATTAATAAGTTTTCTCATCCCCAAAGCGTTCAGCGTGTTTCTGCTGGAACGAAAAGGAAAATAAGAACGAAAGGAAAAGGTTTAGTTGCGTACCAGCTCCTGCAGCACCCGCTGCAGCGATACCTTGCTGACCTGATCCGCCTGTACCTCGTGCCGCGAGAGCTTGGACTCCAGCTCCTCGTAGCTGGAGAGATCGGCCAGGAATACCGGGACGTAGGAGGAGGTGCCAGTGACGTTCAGCACGGCTATCCTCTCCCCGGCCTTCATCTGGTGGCCGTCCAGGGCGGCCTGATACCTGACGAAGCCTTCCAGCTCCTCAGGTATCTCCTCGGGGGTGTACACCCCCACCAGGTGCGCTTGGTACAACCCGAAGCCTCACAGGGTGACCTTGATCTCATGGGCCTCGAGTCCCAGAGAGGACTCGGGCAGGCCCATGGCCAGGCCGTAGAGCTGGGCCAGGTGGATGACCGGTATGTCGTATCCGGGCAGGTCCTTCTGACCGCGGTCGAACTGCAGGTGGCAGAACGGGCAGACATCGATGATGAACTGGGCGTTGACCGCCTTCATGTTCTTCAGCTTGGTCTCGGTAAAGGACAGGGCGAACTTGGAGTCCCTGCTCCTGACACCGCCCCCGGCGCCGCAGCACATGTTCTTGTCGGCGTAAGGCACGCTCTTGGAACCGGTCCACTCGACCAGCTCGTCCAGCATGCGGGGCCTCTCGGGGTCGTCCAGATGCTTTATCTTGGTGGGCCTGGAGAAGTGGCACCCGTAGTGCACGGCCACGTTGTAGGACAGGGGCTTGGTGAACTTCTGCTTCATCCTCTCGATCCCGACGTCCCTGAACAGGACCTCGGCGAAGTGGCGGACCTTTACCTTGCCCTCGTACTTCATTCCGACCTCGGCCAGGATTTCGTTGACCTTCTTCAGGAGCTCAGGGTCCTCCTGGAGCATGTGGTTCGCCTCGAACAGAGAGCCGTAGCAACCGTTGCATATGGTCAGTATGTCGCAGCCCTGTTTCTCGGCGATGCACAGGTTGCGGGCCGCCAACGCCAGCCAGGTGGCCTGGTCGAAGGACCTTATGACACCGGGAGCGGGGCAGCAGCCAGCGCCGGTCATCTCCTTGAGGTCGTAACCGAGACCCTTGAACAGCTCTCGGGTGGCCTTCTCGATACCGGGGTATCTCAGAGGGGCGACGCAGCCCAGGAACAGAGCGAAATTGTCAGCGGCCATTTACGCACCTCCGATAAGCTTCTCGAATCCGGTCTTGTTCATGATCTTCTGGAAGTCGGCCAGGGCGGCCGGGTCGCCAAGGGTGGTCGGCGGGTTCTCGGACAGTCCCATGCTGACACGCAGCTGCTTGAGCTTGTCGGAGGCGGGCACGGTGTGCCCGCTCTTCATCAGGGAGCGGCCAACCTTCTTGTGGTCCTCGGCCATGTAGCCCTTCTGGACAGCCATGTTCCTCATCAGGATGATGATGTCCACGATGTCAACGTCCCTGGGGCACCTCTCCACGCACGAGTAGCAGGTGGTGCACATCCACAGGTCCTCGGAGGGGAGTATGTCATCCTTCAATCCGAGCTGGGCCTTCCTGATCAACTGCCTGGTCCGGAACGCGGTGGTGCGGCCGGAGGGGCAGCTAGCAGTGCAGGTTCCGCACTGGTAGCACAGGTCCAAGGTCTTGCCGCCAGCATCGATGATGCTCTGAGCGAAGTCCGGGTCTGGTATCTTAGCGTTCGACATGAAAGTCTTCCTCTTAGGGGTGGGAGCGGAGATATCCTATTTAAAATTGAATGAAAAAAGTTACGAGTGTTACCTAAATAGGTTACACTAAATAGAGGTGTTCGGGCGCAGGGCCCTCAGCACCGATTCCACCCCATGCACGGGACGATACAGGCAAAGTATGGCGTAAGGGATGGAGGGTTCGTCACCTCGCGGTCTGTACCCCTTGCGCACCATCAGCCCCTCGCTGAGGAAATGACTGTACCCGCTGCGGGTCAGCGCTCCCAGCGAGGAATATGTCCTCACCACCCGGTAGGGGCTTCGCTCGGCCTCCAGAGAGAGGAAACCCAATCGTTGCGGTCCGTAGCGATAAGCGGCGTAATCCTCTCCCTTGCGCACGTGCAACAGACGGTCGCTACCCACCTCTTCCCAGCTGGCCCCTTCCAACTCATAAGCGTAGATGGGATCGTCCAGAAGTACCAGGTCCATCAACCCGGCCTTGAACTCGGTCATGTTGTGACGGTCGTCTGAGATCGTCACGTCGGCCTCCCCCTGGGGGTCGGCAACGTTCAAGGCCTGCATCAGCAGCTCCTCGGTCAGGGGAGTGCAGGCCACCGCCAGCTGCTGGCTCTCCTTGAGCTTTCCCTGCAATGCCAATTGCTCCCTGGCTATGCTTTCTCCCAGCTCGTTGAGGACAGTACCCCGGGCCCCGCTGTCCATTATAGGAGAGCCTGCCTTGACCTCCACCTGCCTGAGATGCCTGCACAGCACCGGGGCGGATATTCCCAGGGAACGGGCGGCAGCCCTTTGGGTGCCGTTCAGGAAAAGTGCCAGGACCGCCTTGGCCTGCTTGTCGGTCAGCGCATGTCCGTTGACCTGCACGGTGAGCGAGGCTTGCACACGGGCCATGTCACCGAATGCCCTTGGGATTAGATTAATCCGCCGACCGGCGAGGTCGAGGACAAAGTTAATAACCGTCGCCCCGCTTCGGCGGGACGATGAAAGCTTCCCGATTGGTGCTGGGTATAGGAAGTCCGTTGATATGCGATGACGGTGTGGGATTCAAGGTCGTGGACGAGATCGCCGCCCTGAACATACCGGACCTGGACCTGGACCAGCAGGCGGTCAGCGGCCTGGACATCATCGAGATCATGCTGGACTACAAGAAGGTGATCGTGGTGGACGCCATCGTCACCGAGAAGTACCCGGCCGGTACGGTCATGCAGCTTTTGCCTGAGGATTTCAAGAACTCCCTGCACGGGACGAACCCGCATGAGGTGAACATACACATGGCCATAGAGCTGGGCAGGCGGCTGTCCCCTGACCGTATGCCCAAGGACATACACTTCGTGGCCGTGGAGGTCAACGATGTCTGGACCGTCACCGATGTGATGACCGAGGATGTTGAGAAGGCCGTGCCGACAGCGGTGCAGGCCGTGCTGAAGCTCCTTGAGGACTAGAAGTCCAAAGACTGCACCCGTCTTGCTGCCGCCTCCCCTTCCCGGTGAGGGGCGAGCATAACGGCGCACATCCTTTTCCTCTGGAATATCTCGTTCGTAACCCGCATCACGTCCTCCTGATCTATCTTGCCGAACTCCGCGATGGTCGTCTCGGTGTCGGCGATGTCCCTGTTGAGCATGTAATGCTCGCCCTGCCAGTGCAGACGGCTGTCGGTGCTTTCCAGCTTTCGGACGAGCATGCCCTTTATCCAACCCTTGGCCCTGCGCACCTCGTCCTCCGTCGGCCCCTGGTCCTTGAAGGACGATATCTCCTTGGCCAGCGTCTTCATTACCAGATCGAGGTTCCCAATGGAGGCTGAGAAGAACGTGTCCACCATCCCGCAGTCCGTGTAGGATTGGGGAAATGTGCTGATGTGATAGACCAGCCCCTGTTCCTCCCGCACGGTCTGGTACAGTCGGGAGGACGTGCCGCCCCCCAATATGATGCAGGCGACCGTCAGCGCCTTGCGGGCCGGATGTCTGCCGGGCAGCCCGGGGAAACCGAGCTCCACATACGCCTGGTCCCCCTTTCGAGGGAACACCCTGGTGCATGATTTAGGAACGGGAGGGCTGCGGCGATCTTGCACCTTGGATGGAGAGAGAGCGTCGAACGTCCGCTCGGTCCAGGAGACCACGTCCTCCGCGGAGACGTGACCGCAGGCCACCACGCACATGTTCGGAGGACGGTAATGGTCCTCGAAGAAGCTGCGAAGGTCCCTGGCCTTGATCCGCTCCACGCGGTCAGGGTGGCCGGTCTCGGGGTTGGCCATGGGATGCCCCTCCCACATGGAGCGGTCAAGGAGCACCCTGGAGTAGTCCTCGGGATCGTCCTCCAGCATACTTATCTCCTGCATCACCACCCCCCGCTCCAGCTCCACGTGTTCCTCATCGATGAGGGGGGCGGTCATCATGTCCGCCATCATCCCTTTCATCGCGTCGAAGGTCTCGTCCAGGGAGAACACGTGGAAGGAGGTGGACTCCTTGGTCGTGTAGGCGTTCATCTCGCCGCCAGCACCCTCCACCATGTCCGAGAACTGTTTGGCGTTGCACTTCCGCGTTCCCTTGAACATTATGTGCTCGAGGAAATGGGCGGTGCCGCAGTTGTCCCTGTCCTCGTCACGGGAGCCCACGCAGTAGTTGACGGAGAGCGCCGCCGTCCGGGAAAGGGGTATCTCCTCCACTATCACTGGGATACCCGCTGAGGTACGATGCAGGCCTAACCCTGATCTCGTCACGCCCCTGGAACGCACTTCGTGGATAATGGCTTTTGTATCGTTCCACCGTCAAGTATTAAGTCCATCACCTGCTTTTAAAGCCCGGTGAATCACATGAGCGAAGGCGATATTTTCATACACGAGTACGATGAGGCTGATCTTGAGAACGGGATGGTGATCGTCGGGTTCCCAAGCGTGGGACTGGTCAGTTCCATCGCGTCCAACTTCATTGTCCGCACCATGAAGCTGGCTAGGAGGGCGGCCATAATATCCAAGCATTTCCCGCCCTTCACGATCATACACGAAGGGATACCCTCGCCGCCAGTGCGCATCTACGCTGGTCAAAGGGACTGCGATAACAAGGGGGAGAGATGCGAGAAGCTAGCGGTCATCACCTGCGAGTTCATGCCCCAGCCCGATCTCATCAAGGAGCTGTCGAACGACATACTGGGATGGTGCAAGAAGAAGGGGATCGCCACCATACTCACCCTGGAGGGCATAAACATAGGCAACGAAAGCGAGACCACGGTCTTTGGTGTGGGCACGACTGAACGGACCAGGGAGATGCTCAAGACCTACGGTGTCAAGGACCTGCGGGAAGGCATGGTCACCGGGATATCAGGACTTCTGCTCTCGGAGGGGGAACGTTACCAGATGGATGTGATCTGCCTGCTGGGCTCTGCCCGCACCGACGTACCTGACGCAAGAGGTGCCGCCAACCTGCTGGAGGTGATCGGGGACATGCTTCCGGAGATCAAGCTGGACCCCGAGCCCCTGATAAAGGAGGCCGAACAGATCGAGAGCGAGATGCAGAAGGCCATGGAGTCCGTGCAGCAGCCGAAGAAGCCGGCGGAGTACTCCCGTCTGTACGGTTAGACGCTAGTGCTCGTTCATCGGGGCGACGGAGGGGGCCTTCGCCTCGAACACCTTCTTTCCGGCCAGGAAAAGCTCCAGGCTGGACAGTTCCCCTACCAGTCGCCCTTCCTTGTCCAAAACCGGCAGGTCGTTCAGGTGATCTTCGATCATGATCTTCATGGCCGAGGAGAGCTTGGTGTCCCTGGTCACGGTCCTTCCCTTGACCATCACGTCCTCCGCTGTCTCCTTGAGAGTGTCCATCAGGAACCGTAAGAAGGACAGGCTTCCATACTCCCTCACCCCCAGACGATATCCCATCAACCTCAGTACGGTCTCCGTGCTCACCGTCCCCAGGTACACACCTCCTGCATCGGTGACATAGACCTTTCGAGACAGCGGGTTGGCCAGCATCTGGTCGATGATCGGGGCGATGGTGGTCCCAGTGCTCACCTGGCTGGGCTTGACCACCAGACTGTCGAAAACGTCGTCCACCAGCACGTCCTCGAACCTCTTCTCGCTCTTAGGCATGCGGGTTATTCTGCGTCAGTGATACATTACCGTTGCGGAGAGGGGGACCATCGCGCGACAGCTGGCTGGGCATTGAGGGCGTGAGGTGAAATGAATATATAGACGCTGTCGGCATACTGTGAGAGAAATGGCTAAACGCCAGTTCGTTAAGAAGATCTGCCTCCTTGGCGATGGGGAGGTGGGGAAGACAAGTCTCATCCGACGTTATGTGCTGGATATTTTTGACGACCAGTACATTCAGACCTTCGGGGCCAAGATGACCAAGAAGGTCCTGGACCTTGAGTATGTGGAACTTCAGCTCAATATATGGGACGTGTTGGGCCAGAAGACCCATGGGACGCTGCACTCCAGTTATTACTTGGGTGCGAGCGGGGCGTTGCTCGTCTGTGACATGACCCGGCCGGAGACGCTTGAGCACCTGAAGCAATGGGCGACCGAACTGTTCGAGGTGTCCGGGGAGATACCCATCACCATACTGGGGAACAAGTGCGACCTGGAGATGAAGGTCGACCCGCTGGACCTGGAAAGCCATGCGTCGACGCTTGGTTGCCCGATGATGCTTACCAGCGCTAAGACGGGTCAGAACGTCCATGAGGCATTCCAGACCCTGAGCGAGAGGATCATGGAGGGATGATTTGGGAAAGGACATGAAGCCCTTCTTCGTCATGCCCGGTTCGGCCCTGAAGGACCTACGAGAGGAGCTGCAGCTGCTGAACGGCAACGATGCCGGACGGACCATGGAACGATACGGCTTCCGGGCCGGTGTCGGGCTGGTCCGCACGCTGGGGCTGGAATGCGCCGACATGCAGGATGCCAAGGCCATCATAGAGCAGGTGTGGATGGAGACCGGGCTTTCCCGGATGAACATCGAGATGATCAACGAGACGGAGATCGTCATAACCTTCAAGGAGTCGGTGGAGGCCGACAACGGCTACCATTGCGACTTCACCCGCGGCTACATATCTGGGATAATATCCTCGCTTTTGCGCCGACGATACGACTCATACGAGGCGTCCTGCATCTCCGACGGGGCGGCGAAGTGCGTTCACGTCCTCACCCCGTCCACCACCTACCCGGCGGAGAGGGGAGAAATGTCCACGCGGGAGGAGCCCGGGCGCAGGTACATGCTGGAGCCAGGGACCTCCTATCTGGTGGAATCCTCTTCGTTGGATGCGGCATACCAGATGTACAGGGACCAGGTGGACGAGGGAAGCACCGGAATGGTTCTGGCCAGGGAATATCCGGAGAAGGTTCAGAAAGTGTACGGCATAGGACACGGGGCCATACTCTGGCTGTCCTACGAGCGGGGCAAGCGCTATGCCCGCGAGCCTACCGACATCCCCATGATATACAGCGAGATCAAGAACTTCTTCGAGGCCAACAGCAGGGCGGTGGTGCTCCTGTCCGGCCTGGAGTATCTGATCAGCCAGAACAATTTCCTTAAGGTGCTCAAGCTGCTGCAGCTGCTGAACGACAACGTGTCGATGACCGGGTCCATGCTCATAATCCCGGTCGTACCTGAGGCTTTGAACCCCCAGGACGTGAAGATGCTGGAGCGGGAACTTAGGGTGCTTGAGGTGGAGTGAGGGAATAACCTTAAATCGAGAATCGTTTTACATCAAAAAATATGAACCTAGTTCCTAAGAAGTTCTTTGTCACCCAGGGATCGGCCGTGAGCAAGGTCTCCGACCTCAACGCCTTCGATGAGGCCCTCATGAAGGCGAACATCGGCGAGCTGAACCTGGTGTCCGTCTCTTCCGTTCTTCCTATCGGCGCCAAGAAGGTGGCGGTGAGGGAACTGCCCATGGGCGCCATCACCCACACCGTCCTGGCCCAGATGAGGGGCGGGGAGGGCGAGATGATCTCCGCCGGGATCGCCTACGCCTTCCGCAAGGATGGGAAGGGCGGATACGTCGCCGAAGGCCACATGCACGGGACCAAGAAGGCCTTGAAGGAAGTGCTGGAGTGGAAGATGAACGAGATGTCCGCCCTTCGCGGCATCGAGCTCTCCCGCATCAACTACGCCATAGAGGAGCTCTCCATCCCCATGGACCACTACGGAACCTGCCTGGGCGCCTTGGTGTTCGTAGAATACTGATGTTCGCAGCCGTGGTCTGTCCCCGATGCCGGAAGGGCTTCGCGGTGGACCTGGAACATCGCACCTCCTCCTGTCCGCACTGCGGACGGCAGGTGCGCACCCGCCGGATGAAAACCCATTTTACTTCCAATTCTGCATCACTGACCGCCCTGGCCGTGGCCGAGCTGAACACCAAGGGCAGGGAGCTGAAGGGGTTCCATGGCAAGCCTGTCGCGGATAGAAGGCCGCCCGTGTTCAAGCAGCCCTCCCTGGAGGACTTGGCCAAGGAGCTGGTCGAGTTCGACCTGTCCGACCTGGAGAGGGCGCTGGAGGGAAGGATGGACGCCGAGGAGGCCCTGCGGCGGCTGATTTCTTCCGCTTTCGTGTACGAGTGCTCCCCGGGACGGTACCGGATCGCCTAGAGGTCCTCCCTGGCGATCAGCGCGCTCAGGGTCACGGTCTCCCCGCTCTCCTCGTAGTCGACCATGTTCCATTCCTCGTTCACGTAGGGCATGGGGGAGGAGTTGGGCATGGAGTACCGTATGTGATAGTAGGCGTTCCTCAGGTCGTCAGCGTCGCCAGTATCGGTGTACTCGCAGAACAGGAACGGCATCCACACCAGGAACCTGTCGTTCACGATGTCTATGATGACCTCCGACCCTCCGTCCTCGGTGGGCATGAACATCTGCACCCACGCGTGGCCGCCAAGTATGTCGTTGTTCTTGTCGTATATGGAGCCCAGCTGCAGCCATGCGGGCACCCCGGCAGAACGGGCCAGCGCGCAGAACAGAATGGACTGGTCATCGCAATCCCCCTTCCTTTCCTCGTAGGTATCAAGAGAGGACAGGGGGCCGTCGGTCGATGGCCAGATGTAATAGTCCACGTTATCGTCCACCCAGTCGTAAATGGCCTTGGCGATGAGGTACACGTTCTCCTCGTCCCCCACTATTTCCTCCCTCAGCGCCTCGATGGCGGGATCGTCGACAACTATGCGCCACTGGTCGTCCAGGTAGCTGTCCAGGTATCGTTGCGGAATATCGTCCCTGTCCAGAACGCTGTCCTCGTCAAGGTTCCAGACATGCAGCTTCTGGGTCACCTCGATGCTGACGGTGACCGTGAGGGCGCCTTGAAGGTTCTGGCCCTCCCATACCATGGTGTCGTACGTTCCGTTGTCCCACAGTTCATCATAATGAGGTGATGCGGTGAGCCGCTCCACCTTTTGAAGGTATATGCCATCCTCGACCACGCTCACCGGCTTGGGCAGGTCCAAGTGATAACTGGTCACCTCGCTTCCGCTGGCATCGATGGTCAGGGTACGTTCGATCTCCATATGGACCTCGTCCGGGTAATGTGGGGAGAAGGGGTCCACCAGATATTTTCTGAGAAGGTCCTGGGTGGGGGGCATTAGCAGCAACAGCACGACGACCAGTACAACGGCCACCACCAACAGCATCTTGCCAGCGTTTCGGCTACGTTGGGACACGGGCGATGCACCGAGTTCTGGCTAAATCATTCTTTCGCCCTTTGCATCGCCTTCAATGCGTCCCTGACCACCGAGGGGAGCAGGTGACGGTGCACCTGGACATAGTAATAGGCGACCAGCAGGGTAGCTACGGCGAGCGTGGCGATGCCCCAGTCCAGCCCCATGAAGAAGGGGACCATGAGCATGTTGAAGGCCACGTGGACCAGGCCAGCGTGAGCGAAGTATCCCCACGGTTCGCCCCTGGCCACCCCCGTGCCGATGAGCGTCGCCGTGGAGGCGTGCAGGAACACGAACTGCATGGCGATCAGCATGATCAGTATCCAGCCGTAGACGTGGTCCAGTACGGATATGCTTTGGAATATCGCCCCGAAAGCCGTGGTGCTGCCTATACCCAGGCCGAAAGACAGGGCATAGAAGGACGTGTCGAGCTTCATCTGGAATCGGGGAATGTTGAGGATTATCAGTTTCAACAGCGGCTCAAGTACAGCGAATATGAGGGCATAGAGCACGAACTCCATGGGGAACCAGGAGCGAACGCTGTAAGTGATCACCCCGATGACCATTCCGACGGCCAGCATAAGGAACAGCTTGCGGTCGTCGAAGAAGGGGCGTTCCACCTTGGGATAGGTGTAATCCCTCAGCGTCCAGAACATCAGGGCCAAGGCCGGACCTACGCCCAGTGCCGCGGCCAACATCATAGTCCAATCCATGTCCGGGTCGCTCCACTTCCCTTCGGTTATTTAACGCCTGCGTATGCCGGCTTTCCCTCCCCGGCCTTGACCAGTTTGTCGTAGTAGTGGGCGATCACGCAACCGTCGAAGCACTTGCCGCACCGACGGCACTTTCGCTCGTCGACCTTGATCTGGCCGTCAGCGGTTATCGCCCCATGCTCGCAATTGCGCTCGCATATACGGCAATTGGTACACAGTTGCCCGCGCAGGAAGGCCTCCACCCCGGCCCGGAACAGCGCCTGGGCCTCCTCCATGGTAGGCGCTATGGCCGATATATGGCCGCCGCCGAACATCTTCAGGGTGCCGCCGCCGGCCTTGACCATGACCACCTCGAACTCCGGGGAGTACTTCACGTTCCCCACTGTCTTGAGCACCTCGGCCACCTGGGAGAAGTCCCGTTTTCGCGGCACGGTCAGCACTCCCTCCATCGAGAACCCGCCGGCCACGCAGGGGCTGGCCCCCTTCGAAATCCTAAGCTCCATACTATCGCTCCTCATCTGCGGCACCTTCATCTCGAGCTCCTCGGCCACCAGCCTCATCTTGGGTGGCAACGATTTCCATCGCCAGAAGCCGTAGCGCACGAACTCTGGCGAGACCCCGACCTGCTTCCCCCATTCCTCGAGCGCCCTTTCCCAATCGTCGTGCAGGTCCGGGTGAATGTTCCCGGTAGCCTTCCACTCGCTGCCGAGGCACGAAGCGCACAGGTAGCACCCGATGCGCTCGAAGTCCTCCTCGTACAGAGGGTTGTACTCCAGGTCCTCCATCCATATGTACCCCCATATCTCGACCGCCATCCAGTGGCGCACGGGGTTCAGCACGGTCTGGTTGGGCAC
>JAAYDU010000025.1 GCA_012729095.1 Methanobacteriota archaeon
CTTGGACTTCGACGATCACCAATCCGATAAGGGCGTTTAAGGGCAAAAGCCCCTTTTATCGAAGGAATTTATCGTCGTTCGTCGTAATACAGGTTTGGAACCTTTTTTTTAGCGTAACGCTTATTAAATAATATCCCTCTGTTGTTCCAGTAGATAGGCAAAGATCGGGAGAGTAATACATACGCTCGAAACACTAGCCGTGGTGGGGGAGGTGCCCCTGCGCATAGCCATTCTGGTATCCTCCTATGCCTTTCTCGGAGGAGCGATCAAGTATATCGACCAGGCATACGACGAGAGCATGGGTTCGATACGGATCGCCAAGCTCCTGGCCGTGCTCTCCGGCTTGCTCATGGGAACGGTCATGGTACTTGACGGGGGCTTCTCCACCGCCTTCTTCCTGGCCATGCTGATCAGCCTGGTGGTCACCAAGAAGATCGACAACTGGAGCTTTCTGGTAGGGACGCTCATCGGCCTCTTGACATTCCTGATAGGGGGGTTCGTATGGGGCATGGACATCATGCTGGTTCCCCTGGCGGTGTTCCTCATCGCCGGTGCGGTGGACGAGCTGGCCGACGGTTACGCTCACGGGCGGGACCTGGGAAGGGCGGTCGAGTACTTCCTGCATTACCGCCCCTTCAGCGACTTCGCCCTGGTCATCATAATAGTGACCGTGCCCTTCGACTGGATATACATGGCACCGTACTTCGCCTTCACCTTCAGCTACCTTCTGGTCGGCATGTTGGACGAAGGTCAGGTAAGTCAATCGGTACGGGTCATCATACGCAAGGCCAGTCAACTACGTCCGTGAGAGCATCGAAAATGATTATATCCTACAGGCTGCCATCCTTCGCTCGATGGAGCAGGACGACAAGGAATCTGTGATGAAGGAGCTTAGGACCATACCGATAGTGGGGGAGAGGGTCGCCGAGCCGCTCTACCTGCTGGGAATAAGGTCGGTCAAGGAGCTTATCGGCAGGTCCCCGGAGGACATGTATGGGGAGCTTCGGAACATCAAGGGATTTTACGCGGAGCCGTGCATGCTGAACCAGTTGAAGCTGGCGGTCAGCATGGCCGCCAAGATGAAGTGAGACAGGGCTCCGGCGTCCGGTCGCCCTTGTAGCCCAACATATTTGTTGTTCAGAGGCATCCCCGTTCACGATGCAGAGACATTACTTCGTGGCCAAGATGCCTGACGAGCCCGGGGCGCTGCATCGGGCGGCGGAGATCGTCAAGCGGCATGGTGGTAATATTGATCGCATCCAGTACGACAAGCGCATAGACCCCTACACTGTTTTCTTCGAGGCCCGCTGTACCGATCAGGAGTACGAGGCCATGCGCTCCGAGCTGGAGGCCATCGGATACCTGCAGGGCAAGCTGGTCGTGCCCAGCTTTCTGAAGTTCAACGTGGTCCTTCCGAACCGCAGCGGGGCACTGTTCGATTTCCTGGGCCACACCACCGCGGCAAGGTGCAACATAGACCTCCTGGACTTCGATGACCGCGGGAAACACCCTGAGCGCCTGACGGTGTCCCTCACCGTGGAGGCGGCGGGGGCGGTGGACCGTTTGCTGGGGGAGCTGAAGTCCGTTTACCCGATAGAGATACTGGAATACGATACCACTGGACAGCGTCTCGACGATACGGTCTTCTACATCCGCTTCGCCCAGGAACTGCGCGCCATCATAGGGGAGGCGGAGGACGCCTTCCTGCTCAGGCTGCTCTCGGACATAAATCACGTGGCCCAGGAGCTCATGAACCTGGGCAGCGATCCCAAGCAGGCATTCTCGGACGTGCTTCTCAGCGGGCGGGGGCTGAAAGAGACCTCTGGGGGAGGGTTCTACGCCGACCTGCAGGGGGTGCGGCTGGGAGGGGCGGACCTGCTGTGCGTGCAGCTGCCCTGCGGGGGCAACTGCTATCTCCTGCGCAGGGGGACGGAGGTGAGCATGGTCGACACCGGCTTCGGAATCTACTTCCGGGACCTGGACCGGCTGATGGAGAGGGAAGGCTGGGGCGGCATGGGCATGGTCCGAAACGTTCTGATAACCCATGGAGACGCCGACCATTCCGGCTCCGCCGGGCTGATAGGCGCCGAGGTCCGCATGCACTCCGACACGCTGGAAATGATCAAGAGGGCGGACCGGGCGTACGGCTCCGGCAGCGAGGGCTCGGTGCTGGCGGAGGTCTACACCAAGCTCATCAACCTTTTTTCGGGGTTCTCGGTGGCCGAACGCCCGGAAGTGTATCCGACGCGAGGGACGGCCTTCCGGGGGGACTTCCCGGTCCTTTCCACCCTGATCCTGGCCGGGATGAGATGCGAGGTGTTGGAGGGTTTCGGCGGCCACACCATCGGACAGGTGTTCTACTTCCTTCCGGAGGAACTGGTCCTGTTTACCGGGGACAGCCTGATCAACTTTGACAGCTTGACCGAGGAACGCAAGGACTTCGCCACCCTGGCCAAGAACCTAATGACCTCGGTGAACGTGGACAGCGGGAAAGCCTCCAAGGAGCGCAAGGCACTGCTGCGTTTGATAGAGGCCGAGGAATCGGCCCGCAACGATGGAAGGAAATGCCTGGTATGCGGGGGGCATGGGGCGATATCCGTTCTCCGCGATGGGAAGTTGGTGCCGCATTCGCCGGTCAGAAGGTATGACGCTGAAAAATAAGGAAAAGAGAAGGGGTTTGGGCTTTAGCCTACCATGGTCCCGGAGAACACCTGCCAGGCCAGGGCGGTCTTGGCCACCAGGCTCAGTATGATGTAGAACCTCTCTCCGTACAGGTAGTCCTTCCACTTTCCGACCTTCTTGTACTGCAGGACCATGTTTATGGCGAAGATGTTGAAGAAGAAGGCTATCGAGATCATGATACCGTACACGAAGCCCGGCGGGCTTCCACCGCGAACCCCGGTGAAGTACATGAATAGGGCTACCCACGGGATGAGCCCGGCGAAGCACCCGAAGATGAA
>JAAYDU010000026.1 GCA_012729095.1 Methanobacteriota archaeon
GGGCGCCTTTGCGAAAAATATCATTCCGTCGGTGAGATGGACGCCATTGAAGCCCTGCGGGCTTTGTCCGGTGGGGGAAACGTTTCCGGTCGTTTTTATGGCGTTCGCCTCGTATCTGGTGGAAAGGTTAGGATGAAGTGAACACTTGTCCTGGGCCGGAAAGAATGATGGACGGACTCTCCCGAACGATCCATATGCGGTAGGTATCGTGCACGTTCGTTCAGCGCATCCATTTTTCAATTTTTTTACTTTAATAAATCACTCTATCTTTTAATATTCAGCACATCATTCAATTCATTGATCCGCATGAAACGTCGTCCTTTCGATAAATTCAACAGCCTTCTCACGCACGGGGCCATGGCCGTTGCCGTATCCGCCCTCGTTATGATGACGCTTCTATACGTCCCCGCGAACGTAAGCGCGGAACAGGTCACAGGTTGGGCAGACCCAACGTTGCTCTCCGAGGCTTCCGATAGTGCCTTGGGCATCATCCATCCTCAGGTCGCGATGAACGACAAAGGTGACGCCATCGCCATCTGGACCCAGCAGGACGGTTCTTCCCAATACAACCTGCACGCGAGGATGTTCTCAGATGGTTCATGGGGCCGTCCGGTCTTCCTGGAGAACTCCACCGGTAACGTGTACAATCCCCGCATCGCCATGAATGAAAAGGGTGACGCGGTCGCGGTATGGCGGCAGTCCGACGGCGCATTCAATAGCGTGTATGCCAACGAGTTCGTGCATGGGTCATGGGGAACGGCGACCTTGTTGGAGGGTCGCGATGGTAACGCATACTATCCCCAGATCGCAGTGGATGGTGAAGGCAACGCCATAGCGGTTTGGCATCAGAGCGAAGGAACTTACAACAACATCTATGCCAACAGGTACTCCAACAGGGTCTGGGGTGAAGCAATGCTCCTGGAGAGCAATGACAGCATGGCCTCCGACCCTCAGATAGCCATGGATGACGATGGGGACGCGATCGTGGTTTGGCGGGATCTATGGAACGGAACGCTAAACGACATCCATGCCATTTCATGGAACGAAGGAACATGGGGTGATCGGGTTCGCATAAGTGAGCCATCGAACTCCGCCACAAATCCTCAGATCGCCACCGATGGCCACGGGACGATGGTGGCCGTATGGTACCAGGTGTTTAAAGGAACATACCGCATTTTCGCCACGATCAATTCCAACGGAACCTGGGGGGTACCGGTCCAGATCGATGATAATTCCAGCCGCGCCATTGACCCCTCGATCGCGATGAACGATCGCGGCGATGCCGTCGTCGTTTGGAGGCAGCAGAACGAGCTGTCCCTATTAAGGAATGTCTGTGCGAACGTGTACTCCGATGCCGCATGGGGAACGCCGACCACCATCAGGAACAGCACCGGAAACATCCAGATCCCCAGCGTGGCGCTGGCCGACAACGGGGACGCGATCGTCACATGGAGCGATGACTGCGATTCGCCCAGGAGCATCTACGCGGACCGGTATTCCAACGGCATCTGGGAAACGCCAACGCTCATCGAGGACCACAGCGTGTTCGCCGAAAATCCCCGTGTCGCCATGGATGGCAACGGGAACGCGATCATGGTATGGAACGAGTGGGGCTCCACGTTCATCCGCGAATATGCGTTGATGTTCATGCCGGAGGTCGAAGTTACCGTCGATCTCCCCATCCCTGGCGAGATCGTTCATTCTCCGTCCGTCCTCGTGTCGGGGGCCGTCGACCCCGGTCTCTCGTTGACCATCAACGATCACAACGTCGCCAACGATGGGAGCGGTCACTACTCGGCGGTGATACCGCTCCTGGAAGGTGCGAACACGATAACCGTGATAGCGACGAACGGGGTATGGGGCACCAGCGGTTCGACCAGCGTCACCGTCACTTACGTCAACCAGATGCAGCAGGATATTGACGAGCTTGACCAGCAGTTGGACGACGTCCGGAACGAAACTAGCGGTCTGGCGGACCAGCTCAATGAGGCCTCGGCGCGGTTGAACGAGACGCGGGCCCTGCTCAACCTCACGAGGGATTGGCTGCAGGATGTCAGCGATCGGCTCGCTTCCTGCTGTGACGCTCAGAACATGACCGCCGAGCAGGTGTCGGAGGCGCTCGCGCAGATATCATCGATTAGAACGGCGCTATTGGACCTGCGGGACACGCTAAACAATACCAACGGCAACGTGACAGAACTGAACGGTTCTTTGGACGCCTCGAACGATGACATCGTCGCGATGATGGGGGAAATCGACGGGATCATAGCCGAATTGGATTCCTCCGCCAACGCCATTTCTTCAATTCAGGACGATCTCTCTGACGCGGAGGGGGACATCGACGCGCTGAAGAGCGACGGACCGCCGCTCGCACTGGGCGCGCTGGGTCTTTCGGTCGGTTTGATGGCCTTAGTTATCGTACTCTTGACGAGGGTGCGGAAGCCCAAGGCGCCCTAACGGCAAAGATATCTTGCGCTTCGAACGATCAGGAGGCCGTTCGATCTCCAATACCAGTGGAGGCGCTCCCCGTCCTCGAAAAATCGTTATATATCCGCTATCCCGGTAGTCATCAGAATACATATCGCTCATCTGGCCAGGTGAATCGCATGTTCATGAGACTGAAATCCGTATGGTACGATCTGACGACCAGCTTCTGGTTCGTCCCCATAGTGTCCATACTGGTGGCCTTCGCCGGGGCCTATGTCTCCATCTTCATCGACTCCTCGGTCGACATAGACCCGCCTGGTTTCTTCCAGCACATCCTGTGCAGCAACGTCGATTCCGCCCGCAGCGTGCTTTCCACCATCTCCGGGGCCATGATCGGCGTGGCCGGTACAGTCTTCTCCATCACCCTGGTGGCTTTGACACTGGCCTCATCCCAGTTCGGCTCCCGGCTGCTCAGGAACTTCATGCACGACAGAACCAATCAGGTGGTGCTGGGGAGCTATATCGCCACGTTCGTCTATTGCCTCATAATCCTGAACGCCATCGATGAGGGCGTCGGGTTCGAATTCGTACCTGAGATATCGGTACTCATTTCCATCGTGGCCGCTGTGGCCAATATAGTGCTGCTGGTCATATTCATACATCACATATCTATGGGCATACAGGCCGACAAGGTGATATCGGACATATCCACGACCTTGAACTTGAACTTGAACACCATATTCCCGGACGAGATTCAGGGGGATGAGGTGCTGGAGGACGCTTTGGACCTGGACGAATTAAAAAAGGGTTACGAAGAGAGGTATTCGGTCAGGGCGCCCAGGGGTGGTTACCTGCAGTACGTCAACTACGATACCACGCTCTCCGCCGCCAAGGAGGGCGACCTGCTGGTGATCGTCAATTTCCGGCCAGGCGATCACGTGGTGTTCGAATCCCCCGTCATTGAGGTATGCTATAACGGCGATATTCCTGAAAAGAGCATAAGGAGGCTGGAAACGGCGTTCCTGGTGGGAAACGTCAGAACGCCCTACCAGGACGCCGAGTTCTCCATCCATCAGATGGTGGAGATAGCCGCCAGGGCTCTTTCCCCCGGGGTGAACGATCCCTACACGGCCATTGCCTGCGTGGATAACCTCACATCGACACTGTGCCACCTCACCAGGGTGAAGTTCCCGTTGAGGTACCGTTACGATGATGACGCCGAAGACGCTGATGAAAGGACGGTCCGGGTGATCGCCGACGTTCTCACGTTCGAAGGAATGCTGAACGCCGCCTTCAACCAGATCCGGCAGTTCGCGGGAGGCAGTCCGGCGGTACTGATCAGGCTGATGGAATCGCTGGTCACCATCCATCAGTTCGTCCGCACGGACCAGCAGAAGCAAGCCGTCCAAAAGCACATGAGAATGGTCTACCGGATGGCCGAGCACTCGTTCGTCGAGGAGAGCGACCTGATCGACCTGAAGGAGAGGATCAAGGCCATCGTAAGGGACTTCTGAGCACATGGCCCGATTCCGATCATATAGCGGCGATCACAGGTCAAACGAAAGAATGCCATGATAGGATCGAGCGCTTTCGCGCCAAGTGTGAAAAGAAAGGGAAAGGGTTTGCGGGGCTTTCCTCATCCCTTCCGGCGCAGGAAGACCAGGACCAGGGCCACGACGGCCACGATAAGGCCTACCACGCCCAGTATGCCCATGGGCATGGCGGTCGAACCAACGCTAGCGATCTCGTCGTTGGCAGAGTCCAGATCTTCCTGGAGCTGGTCGATCGCGTCCTGCTGTTCAGCGATATGTTCCTCAAGCCCAGGCACCGGGTCGTTGTAGGTCACGGTCAGGGATACGTTCGCCACGTTCCCAGCCGCGTCCATCGCCGTTACCGTCAGGGCGTTGGCGCCATCATCAAGCTCCACAAGCGCCGAGAACTCCCCGGAAGCGGACACCATCACCAGCATGCCGTTCACGTCCAATATCGCGTCCGGCTCGGTGGTTCCGGATATCTCGAACAGCGGGCGGTCCGTGGTGGTCGAGGTCTGGTCCACCTGCAGATCGGGGGGCGCCGCATCAGGGAACGAGTAAGTGCTGACCCAGATGGTGCTCGCCGAGGTGAACGCGTAGTAGCCGACCAGGACCGTTCCGGATTCCATGCTCACCGATCCTATGGAATACGAGCTTCCTGCCGCATTGAGCTCGATCCTCTCGATCTCCGACCATCCGATCCAGGGCGTGAAGACGGCGGCCTCCCGGTCATAGTAGGTCTCCGCCCAGGTCACCACCGCCCTTCCCAGGTCGTCAATCGCTATCTCCGGGTACATGAGCCCGGATAGGTTGGAGGCCAGCGAGATCATTGGCGTCCACTCTCCATCATCGTACATGGTCACGTTCACCGCGAACTCGGCACCGGTCTGATCCGTAGAAACCACCATCGCCTTTCCGTCGCGGTTCATCACCATGTTGGAGTTCCATGAGTAGGTGTTGTTCACCCCCGCCACAGGTTCCGGTGAAGACCAGGTCCCGTCCACGGTGACGCTGTAATAGGTCGATGTGTACGGCGGGTCGTTCTTCATGTAGGCAACCATGAACTCCCCGGTGGAATCGTCCACCCCCACCCGGTTCCAGGTGGTGTACATCCCCATGTCGTCTATCTCCGTCGGAGGCCCCCATTCCCCCGTCGGGGCCCGGGTCGAAACCATAACGCGATTGTTGGAGTCCGCATGCAGCCAGCTCACCGCGGCACGTCCGGAGTCGGTCAGCGTTCCGTATACGCCTTCGATGAGATCGCCATTTGGAACGGTCTGCAGCATCTCCGCCTCCCATCCCGATCCGGCCGTGTACGTGTGTACCTCCACGCCAATGGAGGTGCTGTTGGACCACTTGTGGGCCAGGATGGCCTCCCCGTGCCCGTTCACCGCCAGCCTGGAGGACTTCCATGTACCGGACCTGGTCTCTCCAAGGTCGTACACTTCGCTCCAGCCGTTGCCCGGATCGTACGTCCGCGACATAATGTGGAGCTTGGTAGTGTACTTCAACCAGCAGAGTATTGCGCTGCCGTTGTCGCCCATTCCCACCTGAGGATAGGATACCGATTCCCCGCTAGGTGAGGCATCAAGTACTTCAGGCCAGCTCCATCCCGTCTCCGGGGTGTACATCGAATGGCAGATGTAACTGTTGGAAGAGTCGTCTGCCTCGGACCAGACCGCCATCATGTTCCCGTTGGCCGATTGGGCTACGAACGGGTCGTTGCCGTACCAAAGGTTCTTTTGGACGGCCACACCGCCGTCCCATGTCCCACCTGCATCTTCGGCCTGCGCGGCCGGCAAAGCAAGCATTCCCAGCATCATCACCGCGACCATAGCCACAGCTGATAACATCCTGATCTCCACCTTCACAAAAGCACCTCCGGGGCACTATCCCCAATTATCATTGTCCGGGTGAATATAGGAAGTTTGTCATTTTGTCGAAATCAGAGGCGACGGACCGTGGCAAAATGCCGATATCATGATGGTGGCATCCGTCCGGTAGAAATCGCTATTACCGGCCCCAACCATCCTCGATCGATGTCGGACGAAGACCTCATGGCCCGCTGCGGACTGTACTGCGGCATATGCGCCGAGAGGGCCGTGCTCCCCCGCATGTCCCGCGACCTGCTCAAGCTAGTCCATGATGAAGGGTATGACGACCATTTCAGGGACATTCCTTCCATTAGGGACCATTATCCCTCTTTCGTCAAGGTGTTGGAAGGGCTTTCGCAACTCGATTGCCGCTGCCGGGCAGGGGGCGATGACGGTTGTCCCATCCGGACCTGCGCCGACCGCAAGGGCATCCGTGTGTGCATGGAATGCGACGAGTTCCCTTGCGCCAAATGGCTAGCCCTGTCCGAGTTCCACCCAATGCTGGTTTTGGACGCGGAGATGTACCGGAAGGAGGGCAGGGAACGATGGCTCGATGTCCAGAGGCAGAGGGCGGCCAAGGGGTTCCACTACGGCATGGTAAAGATGGTCCAGGCCGGTGAAAGGAAGGTCTGACGAACGCTACTCGTCGTCCCCCAGGTCCTTCAACGCCGGGCAGCTCTCCCCGGGCGTTTCCTTGACCAGGGCGCAGGACTTGGTGCTCCTGGTCTTTAACCAGGAGGCCGTCATGGCCACCGCCAGGATGGCCACGATTATGAACAGCGATGTAAGCACCGGCACGTGGTAGTGGAATATTCCGGCAAGCATCTTCGCCCCCACGAATCCCAGTATTCCTGCGAGCCCGTACTTCAGATAGCAGAACAGGGTCATGATATGCGAGAGCGCGAAGTACATGGACCGGAGTCCGAGCACGGCAAAGGCGTTTGAGCTGAACACTATGAAGGAAGAGGTGGTTATGCCGAGTATGGCCGGGATGGAGTCCACGGCGAACACTATGTCCGTGCTCTCTATCACCAGCAGGGCGATGAACATGGGGGTGGCCCACAGCACCATCTTTCCATTGCCGTTGTCATGGCGCACGAAGAACTTGTCCTCGTGATAGTCCTTGGTGACCTTCAAGAACCTGCGGAAGAAACGGACCATGAGGTTGTGGTTCGGGTCCACGTTCTCCTTCTCCTTCCCCACAACCATCTTGACGGCCGTGATTATCAGGAACGCCCCGAATATGTACAGCACCCATTCAAAGGACTCCACCAGCGTCACTCCGACCATGATGAAGGCCAGCCTGAAGATCAATGCTCCCAGGATCCCGTAGAACAGCACCTTGTGCTGGAACTTGCGGGGGATGCAGAACGAGCTGAATATGAGTATGATGACGAAAAGGTTGTCCACGCTTAGCATGAGCTCCATGAGATAGCCAGTGGTGAACTCCAGTCCAGCGTCCGACCCCATGTAGAAGTATATCCCGGCGTTGAAGGCGATGGCAGCTCCAATGAAGAAGGCCATCTGCAGCAGTGCCTCCCTCGGCCTGATGATATGGGCCTTGCGGTTGAACACCCCGAGGTCCATGATCATGAGCGCGGCGAAGCTGACTATGAACACTATCCAGGCCAAGTCCGTAACTTCTGTCAAGGGCACCAACTGTCCTAGGCTCGGTTCAGGGAGCTCGTCCATGAACCGCAGCTGTTTCGGCATGCTTAGCGAACGTCAATATTTACGCTTATCCGTTCTAATCATCTCCCAATTCAGATGATGTTGGCTGCATCGAGCGGACCAGGCATTCTTCCTTTTATATCCTTTAAAGATCATCATTCCATGTGCAGCGGCGGACCATGGCCATCCTGGCCCTTTACTTCCTTTCCCCGGTGATAGGGGAGATGGTATCCGGTTCCTCGCCTCCCTCTGAGTTCTTCACCGTCTTCGGCCTCTTGGTCCTGCCTCTCCTCTACGGTGGAGGGGCTCTGATCATAAGGGAGCTTTCGGTCATCTGGGGAAAAGGTTGGGCGTCCATTCTGATAATGGGTCTCGCTTACGGCATCATCGAGGAGGGTCTGATGGTCAGATCCTTCTTCGACCCGGGCTGGGTGGACATCGGGGCACTTGGCGAGTACGGGCGTTTCCTGGGGGTCAATTGGGTATGGACGGTGATGTTGACGCTGTTCCACTGCATGTTCAGCATCGCCGTTCCGATATTGCTCGTGAACATCGCTATGCCGGACCAGGCCGGAAAACGATGGATATCGGACAGATGGCTGAAACGCCTGGGAGCCGCGTTCATCGTGAACGTGATCGTGGGCTTCCTGCTCTTCACCAGGTACTCCCCGGGGCCGCTCGAATGCTCGGTGGCGGCGATAATGGTAATATCTTTGTTCGCCATCGCCCACGAGATCCCGGCGCACCCTTTCCGCATCGGGGGCAGGCTGGAACGCCCTCGTCGGTTCTTCTCAATCGGCCTTCTCCTCGGTTCAGGGATACTTCTCATCGGCTGGGTCGTTCCGTCCACAGGGGTGCATCCGATCGTAACCATCATCATGGAGGCCGTACTGGCTATCCTGTGCCTCTTGGCGGCCATACGGTGGTCAGATGCTGGTCGTGCCTGGGACGACCGACACAAGTTGGCGCTGGCCGCCGGAGCGCTTTCCTTTCTGCTGTTCATGGACCTCATCCTCCTCTCGCAGATGATGTTCGAGATGGGGGTGGTAGCGCTTCTCGTCGCGATCGGCCTGCTCGTCATGTGGCACAAGGTGTCACGGAGGGAGAGAACGGCGAAGGCCGGTATTCCTGTGGTCAATCAGTGATGAACCAATGCCTCACTGGGCGCTGACCGCCAGATTCGCCCTGCATATGGCCAGCCAGGCCATGGCGCAGGTCGCTCCCACGATCACGTTTATCATCCCCAGCACCAGCAGCAGGTCGCTGCCCGCCAAAGACACTATGATCATTCCCAGGCTGCCCAGCACCAGGCCGAAGCAGTTGATTAGGGAGGATGCCGCCCCCGCGTCCTCCTTCTGCTGCTCCAGCATCAGGAAGGTACCGGCAGGGCGCACGCAGGACCCCATCAGCGTGGCCGGTAATAGAGCAAGGGCGAAGAACATCGGACCGGCGTTACCGAATGCCGCTACCAGCAGGCCAGCCAGGGCCATTATCCCGAAGCAGGCCACCACTATCGAGCGGCGCGTGAAGTAACGAGAGAGGTAAAGGTAAAGGAAGGGGCCCAGGAGCATTCCCATGGCGTTAAGGGCGAAGTAAAGGCTGTACGTTTGCGCGGAGAGGCCGAAAACGTCCTGATAGATGTAGGAAGAATCGGCGATGAAGGCCAGGGAGGCCAGGCTCACCAGTGAGAACACCAGCAGCAAAGAGCTGAACCCGGGGTTGCGAAGCACCGCGCCCAGGCGGCGCATGGCCTGCGGCACGGTGCCTTTGAACCGGGTCTTCAAGGTCTCCTCCAGCAGCAGGCATCCTGCGAGGGAGATCAGCCCTATGAGCGCCAGCACCCAGAAAAGACCGCGCCAGGACATGATCGGCAGCAGGGACGCGCCAAGGACCGGGGCAACCGCTGGAGAGATCACGACCATCGATTGCACGATGGACAGCACCGACTCCCGGCGCCTCCCTTCGTACACATCCTTGATCATGGCGGTTGCCACGGCAGAGGCCGCGCTGCCTCCCACGGCCTGCAGCACCCGGAAGGCGATGAGCATGAATATGTCCCACGAAACAGCGCACCCCGCGCTGGCCAGAACGTAAATGGAAAGGCCGATCAGCAGCACCCGCCGCCGCCCGTACTTGTCGCTAAGAGGCCCCCAGAACAGCATGCCCAGGCTGAAGAACATGAAGAAGAGCACCAGGGTGAGGTTGGTGAGGGCGGACGACACTCCGAAGTACTCCCCCATTCGGGGGAGCGCCGGCAGGTACAGGTCAGTGGACAGGGGGACGAAGGCCGAGAGCACGGCAAGCAATGCGATCAGCCCCTTACCGCCTAGGTACCTCTGTGCAACGACCTCCCGCGCGACCATCTGGAACAGGTCCGGCCTACCCTCTCCCCCGGATATAACGTTTTGGCAATCATGTCCGAAAGATGCACAAACTATATGGGGCCGCCATCTCTCAGGTGCTCCGAGCGAAATGAAAGGTGACACCGGGACCAGGGGTAAGTACGTAGCCCTGGTCATAGTCATGCTGGGGGTGTTCATGTCCGTGCTGGACGCTGTCGCCTTGAACATCGCCCTGCCGGCCATCACGACATATTTCGACGTGGCGGTGGCCGACACCCAATGGGTGGTCACGGGCTACCTTCTGGTGCAGACGTGCTTCCTCATAATATGCGGCAAGATAGCCGAGAGGGTCGGCCAAGCGAGGCTGTTCACCATCGGCCTGGTCTTCTTCTCCATCGCCTCGCTGTCATGCGCGCTCTCCTCCAGTCTGGCGCAGCTCATCATGTTCCGGGTGCTGCAGGGGCTAGGCGCCTCGATGATGTTCAGCGTCTCCACGGCCATCGTGTTCCGACTGTTCACCATCAGGGACCGCGGCAAGGCCATGGGCTTCCTCGGGTCAACGGTCGCCGTGGGAGGCATGCTCGGTCCGGTGATCGGTGGCGTTCTCGTGGGGACCTTCGGCTGGCAGTCCATATTCCTGATCAATGTGCCCATAGGCATGTTCGCCGCCGTGGCCGCCTTCAAGTTCCTGCGCCTGGACGAAATATTATCGAAAAAGCTCCAGCTGGACCTGATCGGTTCAGCTCTATGGATAGTGATGATGGGCGCTCTCGTGTTCATGCTCGGCGAGATCGGTAACACTGGAAAGGCCGGAACGGGCACGGCGCTGCTGCTGGCGGTACTCGCGATCACTTTATTTCTGTTCATCAGGAGGGAGCGCCGCATCAGCGAGCCGCTGCTGGACCTCTCCGTCTTCAAGGTGCGCCGGTTCTCCCTCATAATCCTGAGCATGGTCATGTTCTTCATCTCCATGAACATGGTGACCATCCTGGGACCGTTCTATTTCGAGGGCGTTCTGGTCTACGATCCCACCACCGTCGGTTTCATATTCATGATACTGCCGGCCATCACCATGTTCGGCTCCCCTCTGGTCGGCAGGATATACGATCGCAAGCGCATATTCCCCTACACCACCCTTGCCCATCTCATCAGGGCGCTCGCCTTCTTCATGATGGCCTACGGGTTCATGATATCCAACATGCCCCTGGTACTGGTGGCCTTCGCGGTGATGGGTGTAGGCAGCTGCCTGTTCCAGACGCCGAACAACGCCGAGATGATGATGGCCCTGCCGATGAGAAAGAGCGGGCTGGCGTCGAGCGTGCAGGCCACCACCAGGAACCTGAGCCTGGCGGTAGGCGTATCGCTTGCCACCATACTCATGACGCTGATGATGGGGTCCATGGATTATGGCGCGATAGCCGGCGGTCCCCTGGCCGGGGAGCTTTCCGATTCCGTCGCCACCGCCGTGGCCTTCGGAGGGGCGCTTTCCGTGGCAGGCGCGTTCATCTCCCGGCTGAGCGAGAAGGGCATGGATTCTGCCAATATGGAATAGGGCGTTCCCGTCCCAGACCGATCATCTTTAAAATCCTGGAACATATTGCGATGCCGGGGGAATCGAATTGAACCGAGTTATGGAGAGCGTCATCCTCTTCGTGGCCATATTCCTGATGCTGCTCGGTGTTATCTTCCTCATCGCCGCCGGAGCTCAGAACCTGGCGACCGGGGTTGCGCTGGTGCTGATGGCCGTCGTGCTCATCGCGTTCGTCTACCGCAGCAAGAGGATGGAGGCCTCCAAGCCCACGCTCGTGACCCAGAATTTCAACGTGACCATGTCCGGTTCGGGGCAGATGGAGAAGAAGGAACTGATGTGCAAGAGCTGCGGGGCGCCTCTTGCGGATGACGACCTGAAGGTGGTGCAGGGCGGGGTGCTCTTGACCTGCCCGTACTGCGGCACCATTTCCTCCCTGGAGGAGTCGCCTAAGTGGTGAGCATGATGGACCGTCCTTCGCGTTCTCTCACTGTCAGCGTGGTCCTGTTGCTGCTGATACCATCCCTGGCACTTTGTGGGCTCGGGGCGCTGAACGAGTCCCCTATCGGCGAAGTAAAAGCGGCCGATTACTCATTCTCCGTGGAGAGGCAGGAGGTCAACGTCACCGTGCTGAGGGACGGCAGCGTGGACATCGATTATTACTTCCTGTTCACCAACGTCGGGTACCTCGACGGGGTGGACATAGGACTTCCCAATCGCTATTACGACCCAGGCACCGCTGGCGCTATCATAATGGTCAACAACGTCGAGCACGCGCCGTCCCAAATCCAGGAGTCCCCTTACATAGACGTGGGCATGGCCGTTGAGTTCGGGGGGGACCTGCAGGGCATCATCGAGGAGGAAGGCGCGTTCGAGCTGTACTTCCACGTCAACAACCCGCACATGGTGTACGAGAACGAGCTGTTGAACGACACGGTCGGCGTGAGCTTCCGCCCGACCTGGTTCGACCCCGATATCCAGGTCGGTACGACCCACGAGCTGGTCCAAAGGCTGATCTTCCCGGAGGCCTTCGTCAACGATTCGCTGGCGCTGTGGTACGAAAGCAACCCCTGGGACCAGATCTATTGGGACAACGTCACCGAAAGGCATGTGGCCATGTGGACAGGAACGGACGTCGGTCCGGACAGCATCGCCGCCGGGAACTACGACGTGGGAATAGGTTTCCCGAAGGAGTATGTGGAGCAATACTTCCTGCTGGACCCGGAAATGGACCTGTTCGGGGACATTTGGGCGCTGGTGTCCCTGTTCCTGCCGCTGGTGTTCATGGCTTTCTTCGTCACCATGGCCATAGGCGTGAGCGTGGCATCTGCCAGGAAGCGCCGCGGCGATTACTACGAACCGAAGATGAACGTGGTCGGCGCCGGGCCGCGGCGCGACCTCACCGTTGTGGAGGCGGCGGTGGTACTCGAAAGGCCGTTGGAGACGGTCTCCACCATGGTCCTCTTCGGACTGATCAGGAAGGGCAAGGTGCAGGTGCTGTCGGAACAGGCTCCCATGCGACTGCAGAAGCTGGCGGACGCCGGTGAACATCAGTACGAGACCGATTATCTGAGCTCCATAGGACCGGACGGGACGGTCAGCAGGGGGCTGCTGAAGATCACCCTGGTGAACCTGATCAACGCCACCCTGGAGAAGATGAAAGGCTTCGAGCAGTCGGCGACCCAGAGGTATTACGAATCGATATGCGACAAGGCTTGACAGCAGGTCAAGGCCGCCGGTACGCCTGACGATGCGGTCCTCCAGCTGCAGAGGAACAATGACTGGATGATGCTCGACCGCGACTATCCGGGGCGGATGCAGAGGGACATACTCTTACTGCCGGTCTTCATGCACAGGCCTAACACGGGCGGCGCCGGCCAGTCCGGGCCGGGGATGGACGTCGGCAGTATGGCCAACGATTACGTTAACAACGTTCGGAACGCCGCCAACAACTTGGTGAACGACATGCGCGGCATAGCCAATGACGTGGTCAAGGTGACCAATCCAGTTCCGATCTCCAGCCCAGGACAGTTTTCGAGCGGCTCGCATTGTGCCTGTGCCTGCGCTTGTGCCTGCGCATGCGCGGGAGGGGGACGATGACACTGGCGAACTGGTGGCGGGAGCTGAACGGAAAAGGTCTGCGCGCCGGGGTGTACAAGCACGACGGTATCGGGGACCTCAAAGGGCACCGCTTCCATCTGCGCATCGACTCGGAGAGCAAGGGCGCGCTGCTTGTTGACGCTTCCAGCATCATCTTCCTGAACGGAACCGCGCTCGATCACGTGTGCTGCGCTCTGGAGGATCGTGACGATAAGGACGCGGCCAAGTACATGCGCCGGCGCTACAAGCATCTCGACAAGCAAAGGGCGATAGAGCACTTCGGCCTGGTCAAGCGACAGTTGGCCGAGTTCCTTGAAGGGGACAACGAGGTGCTGGGCATGATCGGTCCCGACAAGCCGTCCATAGGCAAGGACGACTTCCCGGCGCCGTACCGCATGGACCTGGCGCTGACGTACCGTTGCCAGAACCACTGCGGCCATTGCTATAATGAACCGCGCGAGCTCAAGGAGCTGACCCTGGACCAGTGGAAGCATGTGATAACCAGAACGTGGGAGCTGGGCATACCGCACCTGATCTTCACCGGCGGGGAGCCGACGGAATGCCAGTGGCTTCCGGAACTGGTATCGTGGTCCGAAAGGTACGGGCAGGTGACCGGTCTGGTGAGCAACGGCAGGAACCTGGCCAGGCCAGGTCACCTGCGCGACCTTGTCGCCAGGGGATTGGACCACGTTCAAATAACGGTGCTGTCCTCCAATGAGGAAGTACACGACCGCCTGGCCGGTGCCAAGGGCGCCTGGAAGGAAACGGTCGAAGGTCTGAGGACCGCCTTGGGCGAGGACCTTTACGTTTCCACGAACACCACCATCATGCGCTCCAACCTGGACGGGGTGGAGGATACCATGCGCTTCCTGATATCCTCGGGCGTCAAGAACATCGCCTTCAACGGACTGATCCGTTCAGGAAAGGGCGTGAACGCGGAGGGAATAAGCTACCAGGAGCTGGCGACAGCATTGGACTCGCTGAAGCAGATCGCCACGGAGAACAGCGTCAAGCTTATATGGTACACCCCCACGCCGTACCACGAGCTCAACCCCATCAACCACGGGCTGGGGATCAAGCAGTGCACCGCATGCTCCCTGAACATGGCCGTGGAGCCCGACGGAACGGTGCTTCCGTGCCAGAGCTATTACGAACCGCTGGGAAACATCCTCACCGACGATTGGAAGAACATATGGGAGCACGACCTGTGCAAGAGGATACGCAACCGCGAGTACCTGGACGGGGACTGCGTGGACTGCGGCATGAAGGAGGTCTGCGGCGGCGGATGCCCGCTGTCAAGGGAGCACGGCGATTACATATGCCTCGACAGGCACTCCAACATGTGATCAGCGCTTCCAGCCTATGGCGTGGTACACGGGGTTGATGAGCACCAGCCTATCGTTCGCCAAGGCCGCGTCCCAGGCGGACCCCGCCCGTGCCAACGTCTCGGCGTCAACGAATCCTTTTACGGCCTGGGACAGCGCGTTCCACTCCGCCTCCGCCTCATCCTTGAGCCGGGCGCCGGTCCATTTCCCGTCGTACGTCCCGAGGTCCACTTCCAGGCCCGCATTCCTCATGAGGCGGTCCAGCTTCCTCCCGGTGAACGGGTCCGCGCCCTCCGCCCGCAGCGAGCGGATCAGCCCCTTGTCCAAACGAGCAACTTCCGGGGGTGAGCACGATCTCCGGCCGTAATCCGGCTCGGCCAGGCACGCCACGCATTGGCGGGCCACCCTTTCCATCTCCCTCACGGCCCTCTGCTGGTCTGGCAACCACATCAATGTGAACGAGCAGTAGACGATATCGAAGCTGTCGTCATCAAAGGGCAGGTCCTGCGCGTCCCCCTGGACCGCCTCCATCCCCTTCTCCCTGACCTGACTGACCATATCAGGATCGATATCCAGTCCCTTCACGTTCAGGAAGGGCGAGAACAGCTCCATGACCAGGCCGGGGCCGCAGCCGACATCCAGGGCGGTCATTGCCCGCCCTTCCCGGACCAGGGCGCGCATGGTCCATGCCCAGTGTTCACCCAACCAGGACAGCTGGCGTTTCAATTGCGCTTCGGGCGTTGCCCTCCTCGGCATGTCAAGGGATATCGGCTCCATCCGGATAATCCTGCCGAACCCCCTCCATCATTCCAGGCTGGTGAGCTTCCTCCAGCCCATTAGAAGGAACGACGTTCCCAGTACCGCGCTAGATACCATCAGGGCGTACAGTCCGCCATGCTCCCCAAAGAAGGCGAAGCTGAAAATGAACAGAAGGAAAGATATGGTCATCATCAGAACGGCGTTCCCCAGCACCTCCAGCGGCCTCTCGCTGAAGGCCGGGAACAGCAGGAACAGCCCGGTGGACATGACCACGTAGAACGAGGAAACGACGATCATCCAGCCGGTGAGCATCAATACATCGAACAGTGGCAGTCCCGCCGGCAGCAGCACCACCAATGCCGAGATGGCCGCCACCGGTTGCACTACCAGCAGTCCCTGCATGACCCTCGCCAGCACCAACCTTTTCTCACCGCCCGGCGCCTTGCGGTATATGAACAGGTTGTCCTTCCCGCGGGCGGTGACCTCCCCAACCACGAAAACGCACAGGAAGGCCATAAGCCAGGAGGCCGTAAGCAGTGCCAAGGTCACGTAGTTCCCTGGTGGAAGGGAACCCAGCATGAACACCTCCATCATGACCACCAGCCCCAGTATGTAGACGATGCGCGACAGGTTCTCCAGGCGCCGACCGTAGTCCTTCATCACCGTGACCAGCACCGTGCCCAGGTGCTTGTTCCCCGCCAACGCCCGAGCGTAAGCGTACAATCGTCCTTCAGGCGCGGCCCGGGGCGTGGCGAAGGACACCGGATCCAGGTCGTACGCCCTTCCGGACAATCGTACCCCCGCGACCAGGGACAGGACCAAGGTTCCAGCCAGTCCGGCCAGCCCCAGAAGGGTTGTTCCGAGATCGAAACCCAGGTCCCCCGGGTGTCTCAGGAAACGCAGGACCAGGTCCGCCCCCCAGGAGCTCGGGAGCAGCCAGAAGGCGTCAGAGAGCGAAGCGCCCTGTCCCTGCAGGGCATCCATCATCTCCCCGTTCATGGACAGGTACATCAGTCCTACCAGGGGCAGGGCGATGATCAACGCCAAGGCCTGCCCGGCCTCCCTTCCCTTACGGCTCCGGTTAAGGCGGGCCTTGAGCATGGCCGCGCTGAGCAGCCCGAGCCATAGCGCTATCAGAACGACCAGGACGAAGACGATCATGGACAGCAGCACCTGGTCCATGGTCATCCCGAAGGGGATGAACAGCGCCAGGAAGGTGCCTGCTAGAACGGTGATCAGAATGGAATAGGTCGGCAGCATGCCCAGGAACTTGCCGAGAAGCACGTCCGCCGGGCGAACCGGCGCCGAGAGCAAGGTCTCCAAAGGTGCCAGGTTCGTATCCTGCAGGGTCTGGATTATGGGAACGGTGAAGACGCTGATGAATATGATGAACAGCATAACCTGCATGAACGACAGGGCGGCCTCGGAGAGCAGCAGGTCCTTGGTGAGGTCGGAAGCCAGGGAGAACACCGCCGGCGCGGCGAACATCACGTACCAGGCCAGCAGGACCACTGTTGCAATAGGGAACAGCCTCCGCCATCTCCTGATGCCGCTGGTCTTCAGCAGGTACTCGTTCCGGGCGATCAGCCACCACTTAAGCCGGGGCAACCGCTTTCCTCCAGGACAGGGCGTCAGGGTGTCCGGTTCCGCCAGTCAATTTGATGAACGCATCCTCCAGGGTGGAGGTTCCTGACAGTTCGACGATCTCGGTGACGGTTCCAACGGCCACCGCCTTTCCCCGGTCGATGATGGCGATCCGATCGCAAACCTCCTCCATCAACGACAGGATGTGGCTGCTGACGAACACGGTCTTGCCAGCCTTCTCCGCCAGGTCCTTTATCAGGTCTCTCACCACCAGAGAGGCCAGGGGGTCCAGGGCGGAGGTCGGCTCGTCCAGGAAGACGATCGGCGGGTCGTGTATCAGCGCTGCGGCTATGAGCACCTTCTGCTTCATGCCCCGGCTGAACCCTTCCAGAAGGTCGTCCCCGCGCTGTTCGAGGCCGAAGAGCTCCAGCAGCCTCTCGGCCCTGTCCTTGAGCAACTTCATATCGACGTCGTAAAGGGAACCTACGAACTCCAGGTATTCCCTAGGGCTCAGTTTCTCGTAGAGGCCGGGCGATTCGGCCAACAGGCCCGTGGAACGCTTCACGTCATCCATCTGCGTGGAGATGTCGTACCCGTTCACAACCGCCCTGCCCGAGGTGGGCCTTACGATCCCGTTCAGCATGCGTATGGTGGTGGTCTTGCCTGACCCGTTCGGTCCAAGGAGGCCGAACGTCTCGCCTGGGTACACCTCCAAAGACAGGCGGTCCACCGCCCGGACCTCGTTACGGCGGCCGTAATGCTTCGATAGCGAGCGCACCTCGATAACCGGCGCCCGCGGGGGATCGGGACTGGTCACGCAGGTTCGTTGCAGCAGGATGTATTAGAACTTGACCTGCTCCGGGCGCGGGGTGTATTCGCACGAGATGGACCCAGGGGAGCGCGACCGATAATCACATATAACGTCCTTCGGAATCCCCTGCACAATGGTCGCGATCGCCTGGGGATACCTTATACTGGCGGGTCTCATGGAGCCGATATGGGTCATCGGCCTCAAGAAATCCGAGGGATTCAAGAAGATCGGGTGGGCCGGTCTCACCATACTGTTCCTGTTCGCCAGCATGTACTTCCTGGCCTTGGCAATAGACCTCGACCTGCCCATGGGGACGGCTTACGCCGTGTGGACCGGCATCGGGGCGGTGGGCGCCTTGGTGGCCGGCATATTCCTGTTCAAGGAGAAGGCCCAGCCGGTGCGGGTCATCTTCATCATGCTGATCATTGTGGGCATAGCAGGCGTCCAGATCACCGCGGGGGTGTGAGATGCCCGAAGCGAACAATGATATCGAGGTGAAGGAGCCCCAAGCGTGCGGGAGGGCCTGGGGGTTCCTGGTGGTCGCTGGCCTGCTGGAACCGGTCTGGGCCACCTCCATGAAGCTTTCGGAAGGTTTCACAGTGATGTCATGGGCGGCGGCCACCTTCGTATTCCTGGCCCTGAGCATGTACTTCCTGGGCAAGGCCATGAAGATGAAGCTGTCCATGGGCACGGCCTACGCCGTCTGGGTCGGCATCGGGGCGGTGGGGGCGCTGGTGCTGGGCATACTCCTTTTCGACGAGCCCTCCGACCTGACCAGGCTGTTCTTCGTGATGCTGATCGTGGTGGGGATAGTGGGCGTTCAGGTCACCTGCAAGTGACCTACCGGTCCGCGTCCTCGGGGCGCTCGAAGAAAGGCACTGAGTCCTTCACGCGCCACCAGGTCTCCAGCATCATCGCCCAGCCTGAGAGGCTGAGCGCCAGCCCCAGGAGCCATACCCACGGCTCGTCCTCCAACGGGTTCATCCCGTTCCCCGTGAGCGCCACGGAGAGGAACAGCGGCACCAGCATCGCCGTGAGCTTGATCACGACCTTGCGGTCCTCCACGCCCCACATGAGCAACAGCACGGCGGGCATCATGAAGTAGACAAGCAGGATCTTCGGATAGGTGAGGAAGAACACCAAGGTGACCAGCGCCGCTCCCTGCCACAGGGACATCCTTTTCCAGAAAGCGAAGAGGGAGGAACCGGCCAGTCCGATCATTGTCAAGGCCACCCCCGCCCATCCCGGAAGGCCGTATCCGAGCATGCCCAAGTAGTGCCAGGGGCTTATGGACGATCCCCCGGTGGGGGTCTCCGGGTGGCCCAGGAAATAGTAGGTGAAGGACGGAAGGTCGTCTGGGAACAGCAGGAGGAAGGGAACGAGCACCAGGCAGGCCAGCCCTGTAAAGGCCAGGACCATCCTAAGTCGTCCCCGGTTGTCGCAGTGCAGGAACATCCAGGGCAGGACGGTGACGTTGAACATCTTTGTGAGGACCCCCACGAAGGCCGCCGCCCCGGAGGCGGCCGCCCTCCTGTGCAGTACCAGCAGCAGCGGCAGCACGAACAGGAAGGTGGTGACGGCCTCGTCCTGCGCCCCGATGCCGAACTCCATCAGCCCCAGTGGGTATACCAGGTACAGCAGCGAGGCGGCCATGGCCTTCCGCTCGTCGCGCTCTCTGAGACAGAGGAAAAGGGCCATGGCCGTCAGAACGGCGAAGGCGGCGAAGAACAGCTGATAGGCCTGCGTGGACCCCCCAGCAAGCTGGGGAACGATGAAGAGGTACATGATGAGCGGGGGCGATTCCGAACTGAAGTCCACGTAGGGCACCTTCCCCTCCAGGATGCTCTCGGCCCTTGCCCGGTAGAAGTCGAGGTCCGTGGGCTCGCTTAGAACATCTCCCAGGAGCGGCCGCAGCACAAGCCCGTCCAGGGCGATGGCCGTTCCGAACAGGAGCAGGCCGAGCACGGCCAAGAAGAGGAGCTTGCGCTTGACATCGCCCCGCAGCCCCCTATCCAATAGCCGCTCTCCAATTCCCGGCCTCTCCTTCCCGTCCACAGGTCCCATCCGTCGCTCATCCTTCCCAGGCCCGAACGCCCTTGTATGACGCCGTCCCAATGCCGTTCGTGCATATTATTATGAGCGTTACCGATGCGTCCTGACCCACTTTCGGCGATCCCGGTGCTTGATGTAAATACCCCCGACGCTCAATGCGGACCATGGACCATAATGTGACCGTTATGCCAAGCCCCATATCCGACGCGCGCGTCCTCTCCCCGCTACAGCCGTCATATCGTCGGTGCCCCGATGCCAGGGCGGACAGCCCCATGCATCGCCGGAAAAGGCCTACCAGGCGCCTGCAAGGTCATGCTTATCTCGTCGAACGTCAATAGATGCGCATGGCGACCTTCTGGTTGGACCGACCCCCTCTCTACGTTCACCGCTTGAGATGCGCGGACGAGTTCAAAGGCGAGCGCTTCGCGACCGTGGATGAGGGAGACGAATCCACGGTGATCTCCCCCGAATCCGGGCCGAAGGCCAACGGCCCCTACGCCTGCATAACCATGGGCCCCTTCGACCTGTCCCTAGTTGGGATCATGGCCAGGGCCTCGGCAGCCATGGCCAGTGCCGGCATACCGGTTTTCTTGATATCCTCTTACCGCCACGACCACGTACTGGTCCCCCTGGACCGCAGGGACGATGCCGTCCGCGCCCTGATGAAGGAAGGCTTCGAGCGGAAGGGTTAAGGTGATGGGTTTTTACCCGACCGCGTCAATTACAGGCACGCCATGTTCTTGAAGAGGGTAAGGTCGGATGGTCTGGCCCACATCTCCTACTTCCTTGAGTCCAAGGGAGAGGCGGCGGTGGTGGACCCGCGGCGGGACGTTGACGACTATCTTCTCCTGGCCAAGGAGAGGGATGCCAGGGTGGTTATGGTGCTGGAGACCCACCGTCACGAGGACTACGTGACCGGGGCGCTGGAGCTGGCCAATGCCACCGGCGCCGCCGTGTATCACGGGGGACAGCTGGATTTCGGGTTCGGAAACCCGCTGGAGGACGGCCAGGAGATCGGACTGGGGGATATGACCATCAAGGCCCTGCACACGCCCGGGCACACATACGAGAGCCATTGCTACCTGGTCTCCGATGAACGGGGCCCTTTCCTGCTCTTTTCCGGCGACACTCTGTTCTCGGGGGACGTGGGGCGCACCGACCTTCCAGGGCGTGAAAGCACCAGGGACCTATCGGAAAAGCTGTACGATTCCCTGCATCACACGCTGCTGCCCCTCGGGCCGGAGATAATGGTACTGCCGGCCCATGGCGCGGGTTCGGCCTGCGGGCATGCCATATCTAAGCGGGAGATGACCACCATAGGATTGGAGATGAGGGACAACCACGCCCTGGCGCTCACTAGGCCGGACTTCGTGATGACCAAGATGAGCGAGGGCATGGAGAAGCCTCCATACTTCTCCAGGATGGAGGTGCTCAACCTCCACGGTCCCATCGTCCTCGGTACCCTGCCCCAGCCTCCTCCGCTCAGCGCCGGAAAGGTCATCGAGGCCCAGGAGGAAGGCGCTTTGGTGCTGGACGTCAGAGAACCGCACAATTACGCCGCCGCCCACGTCCCTCGTTCGTTGAACGTCATGCTGGACGGGCTTCCCGTTTTCGGGGGCTACGTCATTCCGTACGGGCGCCCCCTCATCATAGTGGCGGAGAGGCAGCAGGAGGTGGACACCGCGGTGCGCTACCTGATACGCATCGGGTACGAGGACATAGTCGGGCACCTGGGGCACGGGATGGACTCCTGGATAGGCGAGGGGACCAGGACATCGTCCATTCCCGCCTCCACCGTGTACGAGGTGATGCAGAGGCGGACGGCAGGGGAAGAGATGCTTCTGGTAGACCTGAGGGACCGGCGGGAGCTGGATTCCGGGGTCATACCCGGGGCCGTGCAGATGCACATCGGACGGCTTGTGGAAAGGTCCTCCGAGCTTCCGGTCGACCGCGAGATAGTGCTGTTCTGCAGCTCCGGCTATCGCGGGGGGACCGCGGCAAGCATGCTGCGCAACGTCGGGAAGGAAAATGTCAGGATAATGCTGGGGGGCTTCGACGCCTGGGCCGCCAACGGCTTCCCCGTGGAGAAGTTCAAGAGCGTATGAACTTGAGGTAGGTCATTCCATCCAGGCGATGGACCTTCTCCAGCAGCGCATTGATGTCAGAGGCATCCCCTCCTAGCACCATCATGTTCATGCACTTGTGGTTGCCCAGGTGGTTGTGCACGTGTGTCCTGATCAAAGGGTGGTTATCGTGATAGATGTCATGAATCGCTCCCGAGGCGCTGGCTTCGTTGACCATGATCAGCACCCCGTCCACCTGTCCTATCATGGACCGCCTCTCGCTCGTCTCGGCCATAAGGGCGCGCATCGCGGCGCGTATGGTCTCCGACCTCCCTCCAAAGCCCAGTTCCCTTTGCAGGGACTCAAGGTCCTCGACGTTCTTGTCGGTCAGGGAGACGCTGATTATCGGCATGTACACGCCAATGTTATTAACTAGTAAATAAACTTCTGTATCTTTATTAATAATTATTCATTTTTCAAGATAGGTCATTGCGTTTGTACAGCAGGGTCGATCCCGTGTGTCTTTCTCCGTCATAAGCAATTGCCCATCCATCAACTAATTTAATAATAATTAAAGAAAATGTTATTAGTAAGCTAGTTATTGGCATCATAGGAGCAAATGAATCGCAAGCAGTTTGTCCTGGTCATCGCTTCGTTCGCGATCGTCATCGCACTCATATTCTCGTCATCGTTCCTGAGAGGATCGGACGAGGACGATAAGGTCAAGGTGGTGGCCACGTTCTACCCGCTCGCCTACATGGCCGAGTCGATAGGCGGGGAAAGGGTCATCGCGACCTCCCTGGTCCCTTTCAACTCGGAGCTGCATTCCTGGCAGCCGGCCCCTCAGGACATCATACGGGCGGACGACGCTGACGTCATCCTTTACAACGGCGGACCTGCCGATGCATGGCTGGTAAGCAATGTGCTGCCATCCATCGGCAACGATGACAGGCTGGTGGTCAACACCACCGTCGGCGTTACGTACATCTCCGGCGGAGATAACGGTGATGGCGGGGTCGACCCGCACACGTGGCTTAGCCCTCTGAGGGCTATGGCCCAGGCCAGGAACGTCTTCGATGCGCTTTGCCAGGCGGACCCGGACGGCATCGGCTATTTCACACAGAGGTTCGCCACGCTCAACCAGTCCCTGTCCATGCTCGATCAGCAGTACGGGCTTCTTGCTGGATCCTCGGTGCCTGGCATAATAGTCTCGCACTCCGCCTTCGGGTACGTGGCGCGAGATTACGGGTTCGAGCAGTACGGCGCCATTGGTCTCAGCGCGGACGAGGACCCATCGGGCTCCGACCTCATCGAGCTGGCCGATCTCATGGAGGAGGAGGGCATGTACTTCGTGTACGTGGACCCGGTGTACAATCAGGATTACGGGAACATATTGAAGTCGGACCTGGAATCTCGTACCGGGCACGAGGTGATGGTATTGGACATATTCCTGGGGCTGGGGCCGTACCACGAGTACGATTACCTCGGCCAGCTTTCCAAGAACCTGATGAGCTTCAAGGCCGGGCTGGGAGTGGATTAGGGTGGTCATGGAACCGATAATTGAGGTGGAGGGGCTGACCGTCAAGCGGGGGCCCACCGAGGCCCTTTCCAACGCGTCTTTCATGATCGAGAGGGGCGATTACGTTGGAGTGGTCGGGCCCAACGGCGGGGGCAAGACCACCCTGGTGCTCGCCCTCCTGGGTCTGCTGCCCAGGGAATCGGGCAGCATACGCATAATGGGTCAGGACATCGACACCTTCGACCAGTGGGAGAAGGTCGGCTACGTGTCCCAGTTCGCCATCGATTTCGATGCTCAGTTCCCTCTGACCGTGAGGGAGCTGGTCGGCCTGGGCAGGGTTAACCGCAAGAACATGGGCAGGTTCCGGAACAAGGAGGATTGGAGCGCGGTATCGGACGCTCTCGAACTGATGAACATATCCGACCTGGCCAACAAGCGCATCGGCGCTCTTTCCGGAGGACAGCGCCAAAGGGCCTTCGTGGCCAAGTCCCTGGTTTCCGACCCGCAACTGCTGGTCCTGGACGAACCGGTGACCGGCTTCGATCCGGTAACGCAGGAGAGGTTCTTCATGCAGCTGGCCAACCTCAACAATAAAAAGGGGCTGACCATTTTGATAATCTCCCATGACCTGGCCGCGGTGTTCTGCCGCATGTCCCGGGTGCTGTGCGTTAACAAGGAAGTTCACAGCGCGGCCATCACCGAGACCACCGTTCCCGACGAGATATTGAAGAAAGGATACGGGGAGCACTTCCACTTCGCCTTCCACCGACATCACTGCCAGGGGGTGTTCGTCGACGAACGCCTCTGACCTGTTCCTGAACATGTTCAACTACCAGTTCATACAGATGGCCCTGGTGGGGGGGAGCCTGGCGGCGATAGTCTCCGCCTGGATCGGCCTGTTCCTCATCCTGCGTAAGGAATCCATGCTGGTGGACGGGGTGGCGCACACCGCCTTCGGCGGGGTCGCCATAGGTCTTCTGCTGGGCTTCGATCCCATGCTCGGGGCCATGGCAGTGTCCGCGGCCGCCGTGCTCGGTATCACCTACATGAGGCGAAAGGGCCTGGCACAATCGGACTCGGCCATCGCCGTGATGATGGCCATGGGATTTTCCATGGGCATGATCATAATATCCCTGGCCAACGGGTTCAATGTCGATCTTATGAGCTATCTCTTCGGTTCCATACTGACCGTGAACCGCACGGACGTAACGGTACTGGCCGTGCTCGGCCTTTTCATCATAGGGTTCATGGTCTTTTTCTACAAAGAGATGCTGGCCATCACATTTGACGAGGATGGGGCAAGGCTGCAGGGGATCCCCGTGCAGGTAATGACCCTGGCCTTCAACCTGCTGGTGGCGATCACCATAGCTCTTTCGATAAAGGTCATCGGCATAATACTGGTAGTGGCCCTGATGGTCCTGCCAGGTCTTACCGCCCTTCAGCTGAGAAGGTCCTTCAAGGCCACGCTGATAGCGTCCACCCTCTTCGGGGTGATGGCGGCGACGCTAGGCATCGTACTGTCGGTGCTGTTCAGCGTTTCAACCAGCGGGGTCATCGTGTTCACTGCCGCAGGTATCTTCCTGTTCGTGGCGGCTTATCAACGGCTAGCCTGAGCCAGATGGACCAGTGGTATAACCATTTAAAAAATCGTTCTGATAATAATTTTTCACATTTTTGAAATTATTTTTAATTAAAAAGGTAAAAAATGAAAAATAATACAATTTTCAACCTCCAAAAGAGGCGTTAATGTAATTTTTTTTCACACAGCATCAACAACCATTAAATATAGTTCATTACTGTTAGAGATTGGGGATTTCTATGGGCTACGAAGACCTATTTCCACCAATGGATACAAAATGGCATGGTAATGCCTCGAAGCGTTTTGCTAGCCCCTTCGTGGACAACCCACACGACCGCATCGACGTGGACTCGATCATCTTGTCCAATGCCGCTGTGGCCTGCGGGTACACCATAAGGGACTTCTATGAACACCCCGACCTGGGTATCGCTTGCGTTGCCCACGCGTCTGAGATGTACGACCTGTTGCCTGTTACGCACTGGTTCTTCTCTCTGCCGTGGGTCACTGAGCTCGGCCTTAAGCTGGTCTACAAGGAGACCCTGCCGCCGATCCCTACCGGACCGATATACTCGGACCCGGAGGACGTGGACAAGATACACGTGCCGGACAAGGAGACGATCGTCAAGTCCTGGACCATGACGCAGTTCAACACCTGCTACGACTATGTGGCGAAGCATCTGCCTTCGACCTTGGTGCCGATATCCTACGGGTTCGACCTCGTGGGTGCCGCCGCCGAGCTGGTCGGAGTGGAGAACTTCATCATGTGGACGTTCACGGAGCCCGAGGCCGCCAACAAGCTTTGCAAGAAGTACGTTGACACCGCCGTGGTGGGCGCCGAGGCCATGGCCGACAAGTTCGGCTCCTCGATGCTGACCGTCGGTTCCGTTCTGGCGAACAACGATATCTTCAGCGACGAGGGCGTGGAGGAGTACTCCGTCAAGAACATGTACTACTACGTGAGCAACTGCTTCAAGAGGGGAGCTGGTCCCCAGGTGTTCTATCACCTGTGCGGTAACCACGAGACCGACTACAAGCTGTTCAAGGACGGCCTGATGTGGTCCCCCTTCACTGTGATGCATATTGGTTACAAGGGTAGGAACGCGTTCCCGTCCGCACTGCTGAAGGAGACCTTCGAGGACAAGGCGACCTGCATGGGCTCTGTCGACACCAAGCTGATGATCGACCCGAACCCGATGAGGGTCTACAACGACGCTAAGGACCAGCTGCTTGCTGGACGCGACTCCAAGAAGGGCTACATACTTGGTACCTGCTGCGAGACGCCTCCGTACACCATACCTGGGAACATGAGGGCTTTAGTCAAGGCGGCTAGGGACTTCGGTACGTTCGGAACCTGGTGAGGTGAATAAAATGGAAGTTACTATACCGGCCAACATGAAGGAGCTTATCGCGAAGAGGGGCCTAAAGGAGTCTGACATCATCGATGTCGTTAAGACCGCCGGCTCGGCCAAGAAATTCCTGGTCAACGGGAACGATGGTCTGGCCAAGAAGGTCATCGGCGGCCTCACCGTGTATGTGATGTGCGACATATCCAAGAAGGGAGCCCCGGTCGTGAAGTCGGCCTACGCCCACAAGATGTCGATCGGCAAGATCGTCAACATCATGGGCGACTCTGACTGGAAGACCGCTGACGGCAAGGAGGTCAAGGCGGGTCACGTCGAGATCGAGTACATGACCGTGAAGAGGAACGGTCCCGCACTGGTCATACCCGATACCGGCGACGCCTACGTCGAGGAATACCTCGCCGTGAAGACCCTGGCCGCTGCCGAAGGTCTCTTCGAGAAGAAGCGCGCTTGAAACATTTTCAGGCCGCTAAACGCGGCCTTTCCTTTTACTTTTTCCAATGCGTGCGGGAACGCCTTTTGGCGATTGGCAAAAGTAGTATAGTGTCACACTACATTCCCGTAAGATATCTCGGTGAACGTCATGAGCAACATCATCGGTCACACTAACAGTCTCTGTCCTAAGTGCCTCAGGACCATCCCGGCCACCAAGATCGCCGAGGATGACAAGGTCTATCTGATAAAGGAATGCCCGGAGCATGGAAAGGAGAAAGTGCTGATATGGCGGGGAGTGGACGACTACCTCGACATGAAGCGCTACGCCTCCGTGCCAGTCCACCCGGCGAAGGTCGCGGTCAAGGAAAGGGGCGACTGCCCAAGGATATGCGGATTATGCCCGGACCACATCCAGAACACCTGCCTGGTGGTGATGGAGATCACCAACGGCTGCAATCTGAAATGCCCGGTGTGCTTCGCATCGGCCAACCAGTATTACAAGTTCAACCCGTCCCTCGACGTCATAAAGGGCATGTACGAGACCATGCTGGAGTACGTCAATCACCCCATCTGCATACAGATAAGCGGGGGGGAACCGACCATACGGGACGACCTTCCGGACATCGTCCGCTTGGGCAAGGAGATGGGCATTGACCACATAGAGGTCAACACGAACGGGATACGGTTCGCTGAGGACATCGATTTCCTCAGGAAGGTCAAGGAGTCCGGGGTCGATTCGCTGTACTTCTCCTTCGACGGCCTGCAGGGGGACATCTACAAGCAGACCTGCGGGCGCGATATATTGGAGCAGAAGCTCAAGTGCATAGACAACTGCGAAAAGGTGGGCATGGGGATCACCCTGGTCTGCGTGGTGTCTCCGAACATAAACCTGGACAAGGTTGGCGAGGTGATCGATTTCGCCAAGTCCAAGGTGCCAACGGTGAAGGGCGTGCACTTCCAGCCGATATCCTATTTCGGGCGCTTCCCCATTTCCCCCAAGGACGAGGACCGGGTTACCATCCCCGACCTGCTGGCGGAGATCGAGAAGCAGACCAACGGCGAGCTGAGGGTGGACAACTTCATTCCCACCTCCTGCGCCAACGTTCACTGCGACGCCAAGTCCATGTCCGTGGTCATGGAGGACGGTTCCCTGTTCCCGCTCACCAGCCGGGCGCTAGGTCCCCCAAAGGATACATCGAACATAGCGAACAAGACCCGCAAGGAGATATCCGATCTGTGGCGCTTCATAGAGGAGTCCATGATCATCGACGACGGGGAAGAGGAAAACGAGTGGGGCGATTTCGTGGACCGTGCCAAGACCAACTACCTGACGGTCAGCATGATGGCCTTCCAGGATGCCTGGACCTCGGAGACCGAGCGTTTCTGCAACTGTTGCATACACACGGTGACCCCGGATGGAAAGCTGATCCCGTTCTGCCTGTTCAACATCAACTCTCAGGACGGCAAGACGCTGTACAGGCATGAGATGTGGGCCAAGTTCAGCGAAAACAGTAAGTGAAGGGGCTCACGCCCCATTTTTTTTAAAAACCTTAACAAATCGACTTTAGGGAACAGGGTCGTTCCCTGATCGTTCCTTTATTTGACTGGATTGGTAACAGATCTGGTTCAAAAAGGGATTTATACCTATACCCTAATACTGTATATACATGGAGGGGTGGGTCAAGGAATGGGTGGCGAAGGAGCGCGAGGCGGGACGCACCTGCTTTGAGGTGAAGCAGGTGAACGGTCATTATTACGTCTATCATGCCACCACCACCTACGACCGTGAGCAACACAAGGCCAAGAAGGTCGCCGAGTACCTGGGCAAGCTCGATCCGGTGAAAGGCCTGGTACCTCCGAAGAAAACGAAGATCGAACGGCCGCACACGATCTGGCGCTATGGCGACGCGGCCTTGGTGCATCAGGTCTTTCGAGACCTGATGCCTACGCTGGAAAGGGCGTTCCCCTACGATTGGAAGGAGATCTCCGCCCTGGCGATGCTCAGGGCGACCGATTACCTGCCGCTGAAGCGGGCAGGTTCCGCCTGGGGCATTTGGTACGACGTCGCCTCGCTGGAACCGGACATGGACCCTAGGCGCCTGAGCGAGGCGCTCAAGGCGGTCGGGCGCGACCGCCGCGGGCAGAACATGATATTCAAGTCCCTGGCGGTGCAGGGCCAGGAGCTGATCTACGACCTCTCCTCCTTCTTCACCAGGTCGGAGGACATCAACCTGGCGGAAAAGGGGTACAACAAGGACCACGTGCATCTCAAACAGATCAACCTGGCGCTGCTGTGCAGCGCCGAGGAGCATCTGCCGACGATGATCCGCGCGCTGCCTGGCAGCGTGCGGGACATCAAGAGCATCTACTACACCATGGAGGAGATCGGCATTCACGACAGAACGCTGATCCTCGATCGAGGATTCTATTCAGAGGACGTCTGCGACTTCCTGGACGAAAGGAACGTTGATTATGTTCTTGGTACGAAGCGGTACAGCGCGCTGTACCGCGAACCCGTCCAGATGGACGGGTTCTTCATGTACCAGGACCGATTGATCAAGTGCGGCCGAGCGAAGGTCGGCGAACGCTGGATATACCGTTTCGAGGATACCGAGATGCGCGTGGACGAGGAGAAGAACCTGCACCAGCTGGTGCTGGACGGCAAGCTTTCCCGGGAGGAGCTTGCCGAGCGCCTGCTGAAGTCCGGGCACGTGCTCATCCTTTCCAGTCTGGACACCGTGCCGGAGCGGATATACTCGCTCTACAAGCGGCGGGACGCGGTGGAGAAGATGTTCGATTCCTACAAGAACGTGCTGAACGCCGACCGGACGTATCTGCGGGACGATGCCAGCATATTCGGGCACGTGTTCGTAGCGTTCCTTTCATTGTACATCTACTGCCGCCTGGAGAACCTGCTGCGAGGAGCCGGTCTAATTGACCGGCTCAGTCCGGCGGACGTGCTGCTGGACTTCAGCAAGGTGTACAAGGTCGATACCGGGGAACGGACGATGTTCTCCGACGTGCCGAAAGGCGTGGCCGAGCTTGACCGCAAGCTCGGCACCAATATATTCCCTAAACTGGCCTAGTTAAGGTTAAAAAAATTCAACGGGAGTTCTTCTTCCCGAACTGCGTGTAATAGTTGTTCAACATGTTGTTCATGTAGCTGGCCAGGTATTTCTCCCCGTACTTGTTCTTGGTTATGACCTGCTCCATGGGGAACTCCTTGTCACAGTAGGGGCAGCGGGCGTAGCGGCAATTGGTATTGGCATAGCGGCACCCGCGGCAGGCGATCGCCCGGGACTGCATCAAGCTGAATTCCTTACCACAGTTGGGGCACTTGAAACGCCTGGTCGTGTTCATCAGTTCAGGCGTCACTCCGGCCCTGCGCAATTCCGGTGTCAACGGCATTTCATCACTCTGGCAGCATAACCTCGCCCATAATATATTGCTTTTCCCCCGTTTACGTTTCTATAAGTCATTATCGCTAGTCAAGTTCTTTCCCCCGGGGTTCCATCTCGGGCGGGAACAGCGCTGGCCAATTAAGGAACGGGCGGAAGGGATGGGAGGCGAAACGGTCAGTGGCCTTCATGCCCTGAAGCACCTCCTCGAACGCGGCGGGGGAGAAGACCATAACCAACTGCTCGTCCGGCACCAGTCCCCATGTCCTGTCTCCAGCGCAAGGGATGTCCATGACCAGTTCCGCGCCGTCAATGACCTTGGCTATGGCCGAGCATACCGAGCATTGGCCGGTGATGGAGGCGTCCTTCAGCACCTTGCCCTCCCGGTACTCATAGCCCAGCATCACCTTGAGGGACTGCCCGGGGGTCAGGTAGGCCACGACGGCGTCCGGCTCCACCGGCATGAGGTCCAAAGGGGCCGTGAGAAGCGCATTGTAACGGTGACCATGGTCGCCGAGCATGTATATGGCGTCCTGCAGGGCCTTCGCCGCCCGGTCATCCTTGGTGAAGGGGCGGTTAGGCTCTCCCCTGGCCAACCTGTCCGGGGTATCCATCATTCCCAGGCAGGCCAGCCCCCACAGGCACTTCAGCCCGTTGGTGGTGGTGACGCATATCCCGTCATCACGGTAATGCCGGGCAAGCGCGGCCATGTGGCAGGTGGCGGTGGATGTCAGCAGGCGCGCTCCCGGCACGCCCATCGCCTCCGAGGCCCTCTCGTAAAGCTTCACTCCCACTGGGTACGCACCCATGTTCAACAGGGAACGGAACTCCCTGGACTGCCTGCTCCTCTCCACGTCCGGCATGGGGGGCACATCATCTTATGGGCATAATAGTAATAGCCCCGCGGTTCGAAAATATATATGGGCATTAGAGCATCTGCTTCCGATGAGCCTCAAGGAACGCATCATCTTGGCCTATGCCCGCACCAAGCTCTCCTCTCGCAAGGTCTCGGAGGACGTGGAGAACCCGCTCCATGACTGGGTCCTGCTCAAGGTGCGCAACACCTTCAAACGCGACGAGGGGTTCCGCAAAGCCTTGGGCCGGGAAACGCTGGGGGATATCGATCGGGAGGCCTTCGAGCAGTATCAGCTTCACAAGTTCAGGAAACAGATGGCCTACGTGATGGAGAACAGCCCTTTCTATCAGAAAAGGTATTCCGAGGCCGGGATCAGGCCGGAGGACATTCGGACCATGGATGACCTGGACAGGGTGCCTCTGACAGACCCAGACGATCTGGCCGAGGAGCCGTTCCTTTTCCTTTGCCTTTCTCAGAGCAAGATATCCCGCACATTCTCCACCTCGGGCACCTCCGGAAAGCCGAAGAGGTTGTTCTACACAAACGATGATCTCCTGAACATAGTCGATTCGATAGCCGCGGCGCTACGCTCCGCCGGGCTGAAGAGCAATGAGACGCTGCACATAATGTTCCCCGCCGTGGTGGCCTGGGACCCCAGCCTGATGCTGGAGAGCGCCTGCAAGGTTGCCGGCCTTCAGTCGGTGGTATGTTCCGACGTGGATGTGGAGGCGCAGTTGAAGGTGATGAGGGAGCAGGGTACCAAGGTCATCATCGGGCTCACCTCCTTCATCTACAGGGTAACGGTCCTGGCCAGGGACGATCATGACCTGAGGGCGCTAGGGTTGAAGGCCATAATATGCTCCTCGGAGCCGCTGTCCGAGGCGGTGAGGCATGAGATGGAGGAGGCCTGGGGGTGCAAGTGCCTCAGCCAGTATGGCCTCACGGAAATGGGCCTTGCCACCACTATCGAATGTTACGTTCAAACGGGCCTGCACATCAACGAGGCGGACTTCATGGTGGAGGTCATCGACCCCGACACCGGCAAGAGGCTTCCGCCCGGAGAAGAGGGCGAACTGGTCTGGACATCCCTGTCCTTCCAGGGCTCACCACTTCTCCGGTACCGCTCTTACGACATCTCCAAGTTCATACCGCCACCCTGCGAATGCGGACACGTCACCGTCGGAAAGATCGGCAAGCCGAAGGGCCGGCGCATCGCGGCCACTAAGATCGGGCTGGGCGAGCACGTGTTCCCGGCGCTGTTCGACGAGGCCATAATGAAGGTGCACGGCGTGCTGAACTACCAACTGGTTATAGACAAGCCATCCTTCCGCGACCATTTGCTGTTCACCGTGGAGTACAACGGGGACCTGGAAAAGGGAAGGGAAGAGGTGCTGAAGGCCGTGACCGAGCTGGAAGAGATACGCAGCGGTCTGGAGAACGATCTCATCGACCCCATAGAGGTGGAGATGAAGGAAGTGTCCCAGGAGTTCACCCCCAAGATGAAGCCCATCATCGACAAGCGGAAAAGGTTCGATGGATAGGCAATAGGATTATCTATCCTTCCCGGAATCGCCCTGGCGATGAAGGTAGGGGTAATCTCCGTTCAGGGGGCGGTGCCTGAGCACCTGCACATGTCCCGGGTCGCCCTGGATGCCATGGGAAGGAAGGGCGAGGCGATCGCCGTGCGCCGCCTGGACGATCTGCGCAGCGTGGACTGTCTCATAATTCCCGGTGGGGAAAGCACCACCATCTCCAAGCTTTTACGCAAGTTCGGGCTTTTCGCAGACATAGTCGCCATGGGCATGGACGGCGTGCCGATCATGGGCACCTGTGCTGGCTGCGTGCTCCTGGCCAAAAAGGGCGGGGAGCAAGCGGAACGCACCGGCACGGAACTGCTGGGCCTTATGGACATGTCAGTGGACCGCAACGCCTTCGGCAGGCAGAGGGAATCCTTCGAGGCGCCCCTTGAGATAGAGGGTCTGAACGACCCGTTCCCCGGGGTCTTCATTCGCGCGCCGATGATAACAAGTGCATGGGGGAGCTGTAGGGTGATGTGCAGGCATCAGGGAGAGGCGGTCATGGCCCGACAGGACAACGTTCTGGCCATGTCCTTCCATCCCGAGCTGACCGGCGATCCCCGCATGCACCAGATGCTCTTTTCCTTGGTATGAGGGGATCAGGCGTTGCCTTTGGCCGCCTGGATCAGTGTTCTGAGGTCATCGCCCAGTTCCGAGTCCTCGACCACCGTCCCGGTCACCACAACGTCCGCCCCGGCCTTCCTTACCCTGGCCGCGGTCTCCGCGTCACGAATGCCGCCGCCGATGATAAGAGGCACGGTTATGGTCTTCTTGCAGGCAGCGATCATCTCGTCCGGAACGGCCTCCGGGGCGCCGCTTCCGGCCTCCAGGTAAACCAGCCCCATTCCCATATACTCGGCGGCCAACGCGAAAGCGGCCGCGGTCTTCGGTTCGTTCCTGGGGATCGGCCTAGCCTTTCCGACCTCGCCCACCTTCATTCCCGGCTCCACTATGATGTAGCCCATGGACAGCGGCTCAACGTTGATCTTCTTGACGATGGGCGCGCCCTTCACCTGCTGCAGTACGACATTGTCCACGCTGGTGCTGTTCAGCATGCTCATGAAGTACATGGCGTCCGCGTAAGGTGAGATGGCGTGAGCGCCCGACGGGAAGTAGATGACCGGGACCTTAACCTTCTTCTTTATGGCGATTATGGTGGCGTCCAGGTTCTCCTGGTTGACTCCGGTGGAACCCCCTACCATGATGGCATCGGTTCCCATTGATTCGGCGACCGCGGCCATGTCGGCGGCGCGCTCCGGGCTCTGCTTGGCAGGGTCCAGAAGCGTCATGTGCATGGTCCCCTTCTCAACGTTCTCGTAGATGTAATCCTTGATCTTCACAATATTCCTCCTATGAGGAAGGCCACCAGCGCCAGGAGCATGGCGTACTTGGCAAGCCTCTGTCCCTTGGTGGGATTTTGAAAATGAACAATGGAGCAGTATATAAATATTGCATCCGCGAAGGCCACTCCCGCCAGGTACCAGATGCCGAAAGTGCCGTCGAAGTATGGAATGGGGCTGAGGGCCACGGCGAACAGGAAAGACAGGCTCGCGATCACCCCGGCGTTGCGGGCGCCGATGCGTTTCGGCAACGTGTTCCGATCGAAATCGCCCTCCATGTCCTCCACGTCCTTAACTATCTCCCTGCCGAGTATGGCCAGGAACGCCAGGAGGGCGATTATGTACGTCCTTTCCATCATTCCCACCACCGCCCCTCCCAGCAGGAACAACATTCCGGTTAGCAGTGCGATCTCCAGATTGCCGGTGAGGGCGTCCTTCTTCAGCTTCACTTCGTAGGAGAGCATGAGAACGATCGCCAATGCCACGATCACGGTGGACTCGAGGTTGAGGGCGAGCGATGAGAGGAACGATACGATGAAACATGCCGCCGAAATGTAAAGGACCTGCCTCGGGGTCACGCGGCCCGAGGGCAGCGGCCTCTCAGGATGTGCTAGCCTGTCCACCTCTCTATCGGTGAGGTCGTTGAGCGAGTTCCCCCCGGCTATGAAGGAGAAGACCGCCACGGCCGCGAAGATGACCGGATACCAATGGTCCAGGATCCCAGTGCCCACGGCGATGAGCACCCCCATCAGCAAACCGATAATCCCCATCACGGCGTTGCCGATCCGGAAGAGCTGCAGGAGCGGGTTCACGTCCGAACATCGCTATGCCCATACAAAAGCGTTGGCGATATGGGGGTCCGGTCTGGCCACTGAATCGGGAACCCGTGGAAGCAAAATATAATAATATTGGCTCCTGAAATAGGGCACACATGGCCACCCCCGAGCTTGCGGCCGAGGTGGAAAGCGTAAAGGCCGCCATATCCAAGTACTTCCCCATATACGACGTCCGGGTGAGCTACGACTCCCTTACCTTCTTCATAACTCCCGACCAGTCCAGCCTTCAGGGCAAGTTCGACGGTCTCCGGGAGGAGTTCAAACCCCGCATGCTGGTCCCCATCCTCCGTTACAGCGGCGGGGAGTACACCATAAGCGTGGTGAAGCGGCCCAACACGAGGACCCGCAGCCTGCGGGTCAACGGGGCTTTGCTGAGCATAACCCTCATCACCACCGTTATCGCCGGGGCGGTGCTCTGGGCCTCCTACGGCGGCAACAACGACCTGCTGAGGCTGGAGAACTACCTGTGGGGGGCGCTGTTCTTCGCCATCCCTCTAATGGCCATACTGGGCACCCACGAGTTCAGCCATTATCTGGCCGCAAAGAAGTGCGGTGTGGCTGCCTCACTGCCCTTCTTCATACCTTCGATCCCTCCCCTGGGGACGTTCGGCGCCTTCATTTCCATGAGGGACCCGATCCCGGACCGCCGTGCCCTGGTGCTCATCGGTGCCGCTGGTCCCATAGGCGGTCTTCTGGTGACGATACCGGTCTCCTTCCTAGGTCTTTGGCTCACATCCATGGGCGATCCGAGCAGCGGGATGGTGGGGGATGCTGGAGCTGTTGCCATAACCATACAGCCGCTTTACGCCCTGCTCTCCCTGCTGGTGCCTTTACCGGAGAACGTAACCCTGCACCCCACGGCGTTCGCGGCTTGGGTGGGTTTCCTGGTCACCGCCATCAACCTGCTGCCCGCTGGCCAGTTGGACGGGGGGCATGTGGTCCGGGGTCTGCTGGGAGACAAGGCCAAATACCTAAGCTATGCCACGGTCGGGCTTCTGCTGGTGCTGGGATTGTTCTACACCGGTTGGCTGATATTCGCCATGCTGATACTCTTCCTGGGACTGCGCCATCCCGCCCCCCTGAACGACGTCAGCAAGCTGAGCAACAAGACCAAGGTGCTGGGGGTGGTGACCATGGCCATACTTCTGATCACCTTCTCCCCGATACCTCTGGTGGAGATCGCACCAGACCATTCCTTCGACGTGGACCTTCCCGGAGGGAATCAGACGGTCATGCTGGCCGGGAGCACCGCCTACGTGACCATGGTGGTAAACAACACCGGGAACACGAACACCACCATGTCCATGAACGTCATGCAGGTCCCGCACGGCTGGAGCGTTTCACTCTTTATCCAAGGGGGTGACGAGGACAACGCCACCAACCTGCTGGAGATGATGGTCCCGTATGATGAGGGCGTCATCGTGGTTATAAAGGTCAGCGACCTCGAGGGGGAAGGCGCCCGGAACTGGGACCTTCTGGTGGAGACGAAGTCCTTCAACAGCAACGGCTCGGTCTATCACAGCGAGGAACAGATATTCACATTCATCGTCGAGTGAAGATGTGGTAATGGCGGGTCAGGGAACGATGCACTCTCTGCATGTGAAGTTCCTGAAGCACCATTCCCTCCGCGGTCATCTCCCGGGGAAGTACCACGCCCGCCCTTCCCTGGCAGGATAGCACGTCCGCCGAGGCCCTGAGCCCCCTGCGATACAGTCCCTCAATGTCCTCCTTCTTGGTGCTGGCCGCCCTGCCATAGGGAGGATCGGTGGCCACCGACCCGACCTTTCCGAACAGGTCGGGAACGTCCCCCACATCGGCCACCAGCACCTCGGCCTCCACGCCGAAATGCTCCAGGTTAAGCCTGCAGCCCGCTACCATGTCCGGGTCTATGTCCGAGCCGACGGCCCTCATGCCGAGAAGGGACGCCTCCAACACTATCCCGCCGGTGCCGCAGAAAGGGTCAAGCACGGTGTCTCCGCGCTTCGCTTCGGTCAGGTTGATCAGTGCCCGGGCGTAGCGGGGATGAAGCGATATGGGCGAAAAGAAAGGCCTTTCGGCCACCTTGCGCCGGTCGAACGGCCTTCGATCGATCTCATGGTCCATGATGTAGAGGTGCGCCTTCTCCGAAATCAGCACCCTGAGGGTCACGTCCGGGACGGTGAGATCGATATCGTGCTTTAGGGACAAGCATCCGCCGATCTTCTTGGCCAGTTCGTGCGTGTCCACTTCGGGATGCAATCCATCCACCGTCCTGGCGCGGACGCACACGCTCCCCTCGGGGAGGTCCAGGCCAGAAATGGCAGTCATCAGGTCGCCGACCTCGCAACTTCCCAGGTAACGGCCGAAACGGTGAGCGAGGCCAAGCCGCCGGGCCGCGAAAGGTAAGGCGTCCAGCGCGCATTCGATGACAACATATCCCGGCCCGCATTTGAGCTGCCGTGAGCCAGGGGACTCCGCCCTGAGGCAGGCCAAAGCCTCGGCTGCAGGCAGGGTCGGGTGTTCCCCCGACAGCTCGAAAAGCACCTGGCCAGGGGTCATGGGGCCTATCAGTCCCTGATACCTTCCTCGGTCACGTTGATGACCACTTCCGCCTCCGGCTGGTCAGGGGAGTCTATCAACCTGGCGATCCTGCGGGTACCCTTGCTCTTGCGCAGGTACACGCGGTAGGTCGAAGCGTGCCCGACCACATGGCCGCCCACAGGGCGGGTGGGATCGCCGAAGAAAGCATCTGGCTTGGCAGAGACCTGATTGGTCACCGCGATGACGGCGTTGTTCACCTCTGCGAAGTTCAGAAGCTCGTGCATATGCTTGTTCAGCAGGCCCTGCCTTTCGGCCAAGGTCCCCCGTCCCACGAACTCGGCCCTGAAATGGGCTGTGAGGGAATCCACGATCATCAGACGCACCGGGTTTATCTTGCTAACTTCCGCGGCCTTCTCCACCAGCAGCATCTGGTGCGAAGAGTTGTAGGCCCGGGCGACGTGTATACGCTTGAGGACCTCTTCTGGGTCCACCCCATGGGCGTTGGACATCTGGACTATCCTCTCCGGGCGGAACGTGTTCTCGGTATCGATGATGATCACGTCCCCGTCCAATCCTCCCTTTTCGACCGGGAGCGTGGCGTTCACTGCGATCTGAAAGCATATCTGGGTCTTTCCGCTGCCGAACTCTCCGTAGAACTCATGTATGGCCTGCGATTCCAGTCCATTCCCCAGCAGCTCGTCGAAGGCCTTGGAACTGCTGGTCAGGCGGCTAAGGTTCTTCCTTCTCTCCAGTATGACGTCCCCGGATTCGAAACCGCCCACCTCCGCGGCCTTCTTGGCGGCGTCTATGATCTTGATGGCGGTTGCCTCCCCTATGTCGCAGGTATCGGCCAATGTCTTTGGCGACTCCACCGCTATGGTCATAAGGTTTGTGTATCCAGCTTCTCTCAGCTTCTCGGCAGTTGCGGGTCCTACTCCTGGCAACTCTTCAATGTCGGTGTTCGGCATGTCAGCACCTATCTTTCCCTATCCATGAGCTTATTAAAAAGGTGTTTGGGGGTTGGCCGAAAGTGCATCGACCACACCGAACATGATATCGCCGGGATTAATCGTTGATGGTTACAATCGACGTTCGCCGCATCAAAAGGATTTATTACCGAGTCATTATTAGGGAAGTCCATGGCCCAGAAGAAACGAAAGGAGCCAGAGGTAAAGGAGGAATATAATTTCGTTCCCCCGGACTTCAACGAGAAGGAGTTCTTGGAAAAGGACATAGCGGTCACCAAGACGGTCCTGCTAAGCGCGCTCCTTGCAGTTGTTTTCGGTGTAGTGGCCTACTTCACCACGGACCTCTCGTTCGTCATCGGGCTTATGATAATCGTCATCGGTGCGGTGGCCCTGCAGCGCATCTTCCAATTCCTCCCGCTGGACCTCGGCATGGTGGAGAACAAGACCTGGTTGGGCAACGGGTTCATGTTCTTCTTCCTGGCCCTGGGCGTTTGGATATTACTGCTCAACCCCCCGTTCGGGGACACCGTGGACCCCCAGATAAGCGACCTTCAGGTTTGGGCGGGGGACATGCAGTTCAGCAGGCCTTACAACAGCGTACCCCTCGGCGAGGTGATAACCTTCAACGCCACCATCACCGACAACGGAGACCTGTCCATGGTGCAGTTCAGCTTCACGGGCACAGGTTCGCAGACATGGGACATGGTGAAGGGGGAGGATGGCCGCTTCGAGTTCGCTAACACCTTCATAACGGCCGGCACGTACAACTTCACCATCACCGCGGTCGATGAGGCCGGAAATACTCAGACATACTCTTCCTCGGTCAACGTGGTGGCCTAGGCTCTCCAGGCCTCCCTTCTGTCGAGCAACAGGGTGAAAACCCTTCTGTTACCGGCCCTGTAGGAGCTCCGGCCAACATGGCATTTCAACCCTTTCAGCTCCTTGAGGCCGTTACCCAGGGCGGCCTCCCTGCCTCTGGTCATGATGAGCGTAACGGGATCACGGACCTCTCTCTTCGCGTACACCATCCATTTTCCGTCCATCAGGAACGGCTGCCCCAATCCTTCTCTTCTCCACTTTCTGACGAAATCGTCAGCGTTGGCCGTCCAGGCCGGTGGGCCCTGGTGCATCTTAGAAGGAGCAAGCTCCGCGGAGGCCAGCTCGAACACCATTCGAACGTCCTTATCGACCGCGTAGCTCATGTCCAGCACTTGGAAGTCGTACTGCTCCAGCAGTTTTCTCAGGCCTAGAAGGCTGCGCTGTACCTGCGGGTAAAGGTTGTCGTCGACCAGGTCCGGGCGGTCCAGCACCACGACGAAGGGGTGGTTGCCCCGGATCCGGAAGGTCGCCTCTATGGCGCCCAGGTCCATCAGCGGCCTTGCGGGCGGAAAGAAGAAGCGCTCGTCCGGGCCCCTGAGGTATTCGCGGCTAGCGTGCACGAACATGGAGAACTTGTCTATGGACAGCGCGGAGGAGACGTTCCTCTTGAGGTCCACCGGATCGCGGAAGGTCAGCGGCGTGGTCCCATCCATCCCATGGCGTCCTTCCATGCCCATTGTCGTTCCCGGGCGCCAGTCGGCCGCTGCCTTAAGAACGCTCCTGAAGTCCCCGTACTTAATGATAAGAAGCTCGGTCAAGTACCCGGAGAATCCCTGCACCCGCGCTTCCGCTCCGTAGACGCCCACCCCCTTCATGAACTGCTTGAGCAGCAGCACCTGCCCTCTCTTATTATCGTCCATGTTGGATAGAACGAACCTAGTGTGGAACGGTGTGCGGTCCACCGCCGATCTGATCGATGAAGCGTCTTGGACGGCGTAGCAGGGCACCAGGTCCACCTCGAAGCCATCGATGGTGCCGTGGGAGTAGGGGTGCTCCGCGTACCTCGTCTCGCTTCCTAGCACCTCTTGCCCTATGCGGAGGCCGACCCTTTCAAGCTCCCGCCTCTCCACCGTTTCAGGGAACAGGATGAAGAGGTCGATGTCCGGCCTTCCAACGTAGGTACCCTTGGCCACCGAACCCACCAGCATCGTGTGCAGGTCCATCCCCACGCGCGATATCGACGCTTCGGTCAATCCGCGCAAATGCTCGACCGCATCCTCCAGCCTCCTGATCGTCGAGGCCTTGGGCCTAAGCTTGCGAAGGACGCCTTCCTCCAGGGACATAGGTTGGGCATTGGGGAAGGGCATTATCATCTTTTAGATAAAAAACGCAGCGGGCCGGTGTGGTGGGGATTCGATAACTATAGGAGGAAGGGCCACCGGCCTTTGTGCACTGCATTTATTACTATGTAAGCGCTACTATATATAGATAACCATCTAGCCCTCAAAACGGTGGATCCTTATGGCCTTGCCCAGATGCACGCCCATCAGGTCCTGGGCGGCCACGGTGCGCACGCCCGTCCCCCGCTCTATCATGCTCGCCTGCCTTTCAGGTCCGGCGTGTATGAGCTTGGCCCCGAAATGGGTGAGTATGGTCATCTCCGGCCTCACCTGCCTCACGAACTCCAAGGCATCCTCGGTGCACAGATGGTTCGGTATCCTGGCCCCCCACGGTCTGGTCAAGGGAAGTATGAGCACCCGGCTCCCCTCGTGCTCCCTGCACACGCTCTCCTCAAGTTCGGTGTCGCTCACGTATGATACCACTCCGGCGCTGGTCTCGATGGAGAAGCTCACCCCGGTAGGGTCGCTGTGCTTGGTGCCGCTGAACCTTACCTTGACGCCATCGATCGCCGTGCTCCCGCCAGGTTCAGCCATCTGAATGCGTTCCACCAGGGAACGGTGGTAATTGGATATGACCGGGCCGTGCCGTTGCGATCCTTCAAGCACCGAACGGGACGCAATGAGCGCACCCCTCCTCTTCAGCCCGCCGCGGGACATTCCCTCTATCATCACCTCCGCGTCCGTGTAATGGTCGGGATGGCAGTGGGATACCAGCACCGCGTCGGTCTTGGCCGGGTCAAGCTTCATCCGGTGCATCTGGTACGCGGCGGATGGGCCGGGATCGATGTGCATGTTAGCCCCGTCCATCAGGTACAGGCCTCCGGTGGCCCTGATCTGGTATATGGTTGAGAACCTTCCTCCTCCGGTGCCCAGGAAAACCAATTTGGTCATATCAACGTCCTTCAACGATTCTAGGTCCCATGAGGGAACTGGAAAATTAAACTTGCTACCCGGCGCATAGTTATTATCACCGTATGACATTTTCGGGCTGATGGCTAGGAGCGTGCTCATAAGGAACGGGACGATCGTCACCCAGGACAGTGGCCGCAGGGTGTTGTCCGGAGACGTGCTGGTGGAGGGTGGCATCATAACCGAGATCGGGAAGGTCCGCGGAGGTGCCGACGAGGAGATAGACGCCATGGGCGCCCCGGTGCTCCCCGGGCTGATAAACACCCACTGCCACGTGGCGATGTCGATCATGAAGGGAATGGCCGACGACCTGCCCTTCAATGATTTCCTGGACCGTGTGTTCGCCATCGATTCGGACCGTCAGGACAAGGACCTGCTGGCCGGCTCCCGGCTCGGTTGCCTGGAACTGCTAACGGGAGGCACCACCACCTTCGTGGACCTGTACTATTCGCAGGACGTCATAGCCCAGGCGGTAAAGGAGGCGGGGATGTGCGGCGTGCTGTGCTGGGCTGTTCTCGATCAGCAGTTCACCACGCAAAGCGGGGTCCCGCTGGATAACTGCAAATCCTTCTTCTCCCGCTTCTCGGAGGACAGGAACATAGTGCCGGGCATAGGGTTGCAGGGCGTGTACGTGTGCTCGGAGGAGACGTTCATGGGCTCCCGGGATTTCTCGGACCGCACCGGCGCCCTGATGACATTCCATCTTTCAGAAACGAGGGGAGAGGTCTACGAGCACAAGGAAAAGACCGGCAAACGCCCGGCCGATTGGCTTTCCTCCATAGGCTTTCTGAACGAAAGGTGCCTGGCAGCCCACTCGGCATGGCTGACCATAGGGGAGGTCAGAGCATTGGCCAAGGCCAAAGCCTCCATCTCCTCCTGCCCGGTGTCCAACATGAAGCTGGCCACAGGCGGCGTTGCCCCGATCCCCGAAATGATCAGGGAAGGGGTGAACGTCACGGTTGGCACGGACGGTTCCACCACCAACAATTCCCTGGACATGTTCGGAGAGATGAAGACCCTCGCGCTCCTGCAGAAGTCGAGCCGCTGGGACCCCACGGTGGTCAAGGCCCAGGAAGCGCTTGATTTCGCCACCGTTAACGCCGCCAAGGCCCTGGGCATGCAGAACGAGATCGGCTCCATCGAGGTCGGAAAGCGGGCCGACATTGTGATCATGGACGGTCGATCCCCAACGCTTCGACCGATATCACTGGAGAACGCGGTGTCCAACGTTGTCTATTCGGCCGGCAGGGGGGATGTCAGAAGCGTCCTTTGCTTCGGAGAGGTTGTGGTCAGGGACCGCGTGCCGCAGAACTTGGACATTGGCTCGGTAATAGAGGACGGGCAGAGGGCCATGGAGGCAATATCCGCCAATAAGGCATAGGAAAAGAATGGTCCCGACTCCCGGATTTGAACCGGGCACCTGCTGATATCGGCGGCTGAGGACCGGCATGCCGGGATCCCACTACAGTCAGCCGCTCTAGCCAGACTGAGCTAAGTCGGGTGTAAGCCTCCATAATACCGATAGCGTATTTATCAATTATCGTGACCTGAGGGGGCAGGGCCTCTCCCCTGTCGCGGTCTGGAACCCGCCTGTCAGGCAGTCATTGATTAAAAAACCATTATATAGGGACCAAGTCATAGTCCTGTCGGACAATGGAGGTCTAACCGACCTACGTTGTCAGGAAGTACGATGGAAGAAGGCGACCTGGAGAAGGTCACGTTGCGCTTGCCTGCTAGGCACATCCGGGCTCTGGATTTCCTAGTTCAGGTGGACGATTTCCCCTCCAGATCAGAAGCCATCAGAGCTGCCATCAGGGACTTCATATACGCCCGGCTCGACCTGGTCACCGACAAGATGAGGAAGATGGAGGAGGCCGAAAGGGTATTGGCGGAGATGGAGGCCTACGAAGAGCGGTATTTGAGGAAATAGCCTGCCAGGAAGGGATGGGATGCACCTAGTCAGGCCCGAGGTTCCCCCCAGTAACCTCCCCTCTTTTTTCTTTTTTGTCACAGGGCGGCATCGCAGCGAACATTCCGGTGGGACCGCCGAGGTATGGATAATGATGAAAGAAGGTTCAGCCGATGTAGCCCAGGTCCTCGCGCTTCGGAACGTCCGGGGTCTCGGCCTCCTTCAGCTTGCTGGCGATCATGTCGATCTGCTCCGCCTTGTCAGTCAGCGCGGAAAGGTCCAGCTCGATGTGCATCAGGGACATGAGCACCCTGAGCACCGCCTCGGCTCCCTTCGGATCGACGAAATATCCTGACGTCTCGCCCATCAGGCAGACCGCCGGGATGCCCTCTATCTTTCCAAGTCCGAGCATTAGCCCGGACGCCCCAACAATGCCGCTGCCCGGCTCTCCCTTGGAGAAAAGGACGCCATGCTGGGACATCTCTTCGCACAGCGACGGGTCGGTCACCGCCCCCAGCACCCTTGGCTTATCGACTATCTTGCCGACGCCGTAACCGCCCAGGGTGTATATCCGGGAAACGCCGAGGTCCTTGCAGACCTGGATGGCATGATGGGAAAGTTCGTACTGTCCATCGGGCGTCATTCCCTGGTAGTCCCCGGTCATTATGATGATGTCCGGTCTTTCCCCCTCTCCCCGGTAATAGTGCATTTCGTTGTTGACAAGACGTATCACCCCATCATCGTCCAGAAGTACCTGGGGCGGGAAATGCTTTGAATAGATGTCAGCGAACTTGATCGCCTTGACCTGCTCCACAAGGTGCTCCGCCGCCAGCTTTCCGACGTTGCCGACCCCCGGTAGCCCCTCTATGAGCACGGGATCGCGCAGCTCGGGCCGCTCATGCATTACCATTATGACGCTGTCCATTTGAATCACCTGTTATCCTGACGGGCCCTGCGGCGGTACTCCCCGTACCTGTCGTCCGGAGAGTAACGCGCCGGTATGGGCGTGAAGGTCTGGGAACCGCACCTGGGGCAGGTGTCCTTAAGGGTGTACTCCCGGCACCTATCGCATTTCCTCAGGGTGGTCTTCATGGTCCTATCGCCTGCTGAGCAGTATAAGTCTAGACCTCGATAAATCTCTTTGCCGTATGATCACTTGGCGTCCCGTTGGAACGTTCCGTCCCCACCGGATTCCTTGATCTCGGCAATGACCAGGTTGGTCACTTCCCGGAGGGCCTCTTCCGCCGTCTTGTAATCGTCAGCGGTGAGCACAAGCCTGTATCTAGGGGCGCCGACGTACTGGATCCGAAGTTCCTCCACAGAGGCCTCCATACCCTTCTTGAGGGCGGCCCTCACAATGTCCACTCCGTCAGGGGCAGGGGAGCGCAGCTCCAAGATGCCGGCGATCTGCACGAAAGGCGGGGTGACGTTCTCCTTTGCCACCTCTATGAAGGCACCGGTCCAATCCCCGGAGAGCTCAACCTCTTCCAGGGCCCCATCGTCTATGGCGCAGCTCTCGAACGCCCCGTACAGGGTGCCGAACCTGTCCACAAGATCGTAACCGAACTCTTCCCAGCACTGTTCAGTGGTCTTGTCCAGACGGGTCCCGACTATCTCCAGGAGCTTCTCCGCCTTGGTCTCGTTCTTCCACTGCTGAACCTTCTCGCGGCGCTGGTGCTCGTTAACGGATTTTAAAGAAAGATCGATATGTCCCTTGGCCGAGTCCACACCCAGAACCTTGCAGACGACCTTCTGCCCCTCGCGAACGTAGTCGCGGATGTACTTGACCCAGCCGGTGGCCACGTCACGTACGTGTATGAAGCCTTCCTTGTCGCCATACTCATCGAGCGTTACGAACGCACCGAAGTTCTTTACGTTCTGCACCGTGCAGACCACGAGCTCCCCTTCCTCGGGGAACTCGCCGACCCTAGCCATTAGTCGACCACCTCAAGCAGCTCTCCCTTGATCTCTCCCTCGCCTCCGCGGGACTTGACCAAGGTCGAACCGCACACCGCGCAGGCCACGTTCATGGCCGGTTTCTTGTAGGTGATCTGCTCGTTTCCGCAATCCTGGCATTTTACTTTGATGAACTTTCCGGTGGTGGCCATTTAAATCACTCCGTCAGCTCGAACTTCTTGGCCCTGAAGCACGCCTTCTGATGGGCCTTCTTGCACTTCTTGCAGCGGTACCTCAGAGAGATACGCTTGGTGGGCTTCTCTCGCCCTTCTGGTTTGGGTCTCGGGAAACCGCCGTAACCGGAGGTGGCCCTACGGAACCTTCTCTGACCCCACTTCATCTCGCTGGCCTTCTTCTTCTTAACCCTCTCGACCTCGTGTTCGGTATGGGTCTTGCAGGATGGACAGTAAGTCTTGATAGACCTAGGCATCTTCATAATATTCATCCCATTGGAGCAAAAATGCCTTAATACTCATTCTCTATTTAAACCCTTAGCCTGGTAGAAATGACCACATCATCACGCTGGATTGTTTATCTGGTGTTATTCGTCCATCTATGCTCTGGCCATTTCGTCGATTGCTATAATAAAAATGCTATTTCTTGCTTTCAATTAATCATGTATAATACAATTATCATTTTTCATTATTAATTATTGGATATATTAGTTCATCGGAACCGCAGCCCGACCCCTACGTGCTAATCCTTATCACTATACAAAAAATAATCGAAAGTTTATAATACAGTTTTATTTCTCTCCTTTTTGTTGGTATAATATTTGTTGATGGTCATTAAAGTTGAACGGGTTTCAACAGTGACCTAGCCAGTAATGTGGCCAGCAATTAAAAATATCAAACGAATAGAAAGTGATATATATCAATCAAATAATAATTGATATGTATTTATAAATGATAGAATGGGTGATGTGACATGGCCGACAAGGGCTTTAGCAAGAAGGACGAATCGTTGGTCGATCTGTTGGTTAACACTGGAATGCCCAAGAACGTGGCCAAGACATTGGCATTCCTGCGCAAGAAAGAGGAAACGACATCTGTCGAAATAGAGATAATGACAGCCCTCCGCCAACCAGAGGTTTCCATAGCCATGCAGGAGCTACGGCGCCGCAAGTGGGTGATCAAAAGGGACATCAAAAAGGAAGGCAAGGGCAGGCCGGTCCATGCCTACAAGCTCGCCATCCCGTTCGACAAGATCGTCGATACACTGGAGAAGGAAGAGCGCAAGCGCATGGAGTCCATAGAGAAGAACATCGATCAGCTCAAAGCCCTCTCCCAAAACCCTTGATCGAACCCCTTTTATGAGCGGCCGACCGGCCACTCATTTAGTAACATCCCTTTCCATCACTCTGATGCCAGAGTCGAAGGCCACCACAACCTTTTTTGCCATCTTCAGGAAGAGCCCGGTCTCCACGACCCCCGGGATATCCTTCAGCTTTCTCTGGAGGTCGTACGGGTCTTCGATCCCGCTCTCGAAATGCAGGTGATAGATGAGGTTGCCGTTGTCCGTTATGAAAGGCTCGCTACCCCCGCGCAGCTCAGCCCGGCATCCCAGCAATTCCATGTAGTATCTGGTACGCCCATGGGAGAAGGGAACCACCTCCACTGGCAGGGGGAACTTCGTTCCCAGGGTCTGGACGACCTTGGAATCGTCAACGACGATGATCTCCTGGAGCGTGGAGTGCGCAACGATCTTCTCCCTAAGCAACGCTCCCCCCATTCCCTTGATCAGGTCCAGGTCCCTGTCCACCTCGTCAGCCCCGTCAATGGTGATGTCCAGGGTCCCCACCTCCTCCAATGTGGCCAACGGTATCTCGAGGTCCCTGGCCTGTCTCTCGCTTGCCAGCGAGGTCGGGACAGCGACTATCTTGTAACCGTTCCTCACCAGGCGACCGATGGCCTCAATGGCGTAGTAGGCAGTGCTTCCCGTACCGAGTCCAACCTTCATGCCGTCCTCGACAAGCTCAACCGCCCTCTCCGCGGCCATTCTCTTCCGGTCGCTCATCCTATCCCTCGAAGTTCTTGCGCACCAGGTCCGTCAGCGTGTCCACCACGAACTGGTTGACCAGCCGCCCCTTCTCCTTGCAGGCCTTTCTGGCATCCCCTCCGAAACCCTGGGGCAGGCAAGACTCGGCGTCCGCGCGTACCATGAACCGCATGTCCACGAACCCACCTTCCGTGCGTTCCGAGGATACCAGGTCCGGTCTGATGTCCATTATCCGGGAGGTCTCTATGATGCCGCCATGCCCGTCGGGCATTCCCTCGCAGACCTCCGTCTTCTTCAGGTACGCCAGCTCATAATCGCTCAGGAACATCACCTTCAGACCCTGGCGGGCAGCCCTCTCGCAGGCCAGCTTGATGGCCGCACGATGGACCGATCCCAGGTGGCCCGATACGATGACCACCTTCCCAACCCCGTTGCGCTGGAAGGCGTCGAGTATGTCCATCACCAGGGAGCGCAAGGTATCGAAGCTGATGTCAATGGTACCAGGAAAGTTGCGGGTGGAAGAGTGCTGCCCGTAGTTGATGGTGGGAGCGATTATGCCCCCCACGTTCTCGCAGACGGCATTCACCACGAACTCCGGTTGGAACGTGTCAGTTCCCAAGGGCAGGTGGGGGCCGTGGGCTTCCATGGCCCCTATGGGCAGGAACACCAGCGGGTCCTTCTTGACAGCCTCCGCGAAGGCCGCGGAGCTCATCTCGTCCATTCTCATTCCTTCACCTTCTTTTCGGTGTCGATGAGAGGGGTCCTGCAAACCGGGCAAAGTCCGCGTCTCAGGGAATCGTTATGGTAATCGTTCATGAGCCGGGCGTCGATCTCATCGACCTTGTCCTTGTCGATGTTCTTATTGCAACGGGGGCAGTGCAAAGGCATTCTCGTATCGAAGACCGTATGCCCTAAATTCAATTTCAATCCTTGCCCCGCATGGGTTAAATCCACGGATGCAGTTCAACGTCCATGCGCTTGGCATGCCTGTTCTCCGGAGGCAAGGACTCGACCTACGCCGCCCATCTCATGGAACAGGCCGGTCACGAGGTGGTTTGCCTGGTAAGCGTGGTCCCAAAGGACCCTCACTCCTGGGTCTTCCACACCCTCAACCTCGAACACCTGCCCGTCATGGCCGAGGCCATGCGCAAGGAACTTATCGCCGCGCCCTCCAGCGGGGAGGAGGACGCCGACCTTTCCGTCCTAAAGAACATCCTGTCCAACCTGGACGTGGAGGGAGTGGTCACCGGGGCCATCGCATCCGATTACCAGTGGGACAGAATGAACGGCGTATGTCACGAGCTGGGACTGAGGGTATTCTCTCCCCTGTGGCGCAAGGACCAGCTCACCGTCATGAACGACATGCTCCACGCCGGGATGAGCGTGATAATAGTGGGCGTTTACTCCGACGGGCTCGGCAGGGAATGGCTCGGCCGGCAGATGGACCGCAAGGCCATTGACCAGCTTTCCTCTTTGTCCAAGGATCGCGGGATGAACGTCTCCGGGGAGGGCGGGGAGTACGAAACGCTGGTTCTGGACTCCCCCATGCACCATTCGCCGCTGGTCCCTCATGATGTCCAGGTGGAGTTCCGAAGGGACTCCGGGCATCTGCGCATAGGTCGGCTGGTCATCTCCGAGCGATAGCCGATGTCTCGTGGAACGGCCATTGCACACCAGGTTCCGCGCGCCAACGCCCCATAAGCGCTGGCCACCCGCCATCGTGTTCCCTGGAAAGCAACGCCCCGAGGCACCGATGACCGATCGGACCTCCCTCTGCACTGTTCCGGGGCATAACCGCGAAAAAAGCGCCCCTTTATTCAGGGTAGCGACACCTGCCCGGGCAGCCCCCGCTCATCCCCTGGCCTGGTCCTCCGCTCGGTACTCCTCTGCCAGCTTCCGTGCCTCGGCCAGAATGAGATCGTAGTCCGGTTCCCAGTTGGAGTTCGTGGGAATGTGCGCGTATCGGACAATGCCCTTGCGATCTATCATGAACTCGGAGCGCATGGGGAATCCCGGCCAGGGACCATCGTCCGGCTCCATGGCCTTCAAGCTCTTGGCCATTTGGGCGCCCTTGTCGGAGAGCAGGTGGAAACCTATCTTCAAACTCTCGCTGTAGGCGCCCAGGGACCTCTGGCTGTCATTGCTCACCCCGAAGATCTGGCAGTTCGCCTCATCGAACGCCTTCTTCATTACCGTGAACATCAGCATCTCCAGGTTGCACACGAACCCAAAGGCGGATGAGAAGACCAGCAGCAGGATGGTGCCCTTGGCCCACTCGTCGCTGAGGCGCATGTCCTCCCCCAGCTCGTTCATCATTGTCCAATCCTTGAATGGCTTCCCGAGCAGGTCCTCTGTCACGTCCCAAGGAAGGTCTGGAGACACTATAAAAGGTTCTGCCCCTTTTCCACGCCAGTGGTCCGCGCCCCCTCCCCTCCCGGTGAGGGGCTCAGAAGGCCTCGGGGGCATCAGTCCCTTTCCACCTTGGTGGGTTCCAGGACCATCTCCAACCTGCCATCCATGAAGTTGTCCAGCACATCATCCAGGCGCTTTCCTTCCATGAGGTATATCGACACCAGGTGGTCCCGGAGGGCGTGGAATGCGATCTCCCCTATATCATTGGTGATAAGGGCATCGACCTTCTCCTGCACCAGTGTCCTCACAACATGCAGGCCGGCCCGGGTCTCCCTTTCCCTTTCCGGGTTGGCAACTATGGTGCATTCCTCTACCCTCCTCCGGTCGCGGTTCACGGATACCAGGGCGAAGTAACGCGCCCTCCCGAACTTCTCCGCCGGGACCGAGGCCATTCCATCATCGTTCTTCAGAGGTACCACCAGCCTCACTTCGTGGACATCGCAAGGCTCGATATGGACCACGATGTCCTCCAGTGCCTTGACGTCCTTGCGCAGCTCCTCCTCCAGGCGGGCGGATATCTGATGCGCCCTCTCCACATCGAGCTGCTTTCGCACCTTGACGGTCACCTCGCCGAGGAGGAAGGGCCCGGAGCGGCGCAGCTTAAGGTCCGCGAAACCCTCCACTCCCGCCACGCCGCTGATCGTCCGCACAACCCTGTCCTCGACTTCCTTGCTGGGGGATATGTCCATCAGGGCGAACACGGAATCCTTGATCGATTCCAGCCCTATCTTCAGTATGAAAAAGGAAATGGATATGATGGCGAGCCCTTCCACGTATGGCACATCGTAATGGGCCAGTATGATGGCGGCGACGACGAGCAGCGAGACGAACACGTCCATGTATGTGTCCCTGGCGTTGGTGATCAGTGACTGGGAACCCACATCTTCCCCGACCCTGCGCTGATACCTTGCCAGCAGTGCTGACGTGACCGCCGATACAAAGGAAACGCTGGCCGCGACAAGGGGCTGGGAGACCTCGGACATCTCGAACAGCCTCGAGTACCCTTCCATGACCAGCTCGAAGGCGGCGATGATTATGAACAGGGAAATGAAGAGGGAGGCCACGGACTCCGCCTTGAAGTATCCGTAGGGAAATCGCTCGTCCGGCTTGCGGCGGGACACCTTCAGGCCGAGCCAGGACGCGGTCACCGGTAGCACGTCTATGGCCGAATGCACGCCGTCGGAGATGAGCACCATAGAACCGGTGAGCAACCCTCCCACGCACTTCCCCAAGGCAAGAAACCCGGTCACGCAGGCGGACACCAGGGCGGCCCTTTCTCCCTTCTGGAGCGTGCCATCGGAGTCTTTCATCTCTCCCATTTCCCTATCATCCTGGTGCCACATTTGGGACATTTCTGGCTTGAGCACGGCCTGCCCCTGTCGTGCGGCTCGGAATGCCCGCAGTTCGGGCACAAGCACTTGGACGCAGGACCATCGGTAAGACCTCTTCTACTTCTTCCGAACATCAGCTATCGACGGTAATCACGTGCAGCGGGGCAATCAATCTAATCCCTAATCGAACCGCCCGGCAGAAGAAATGGGAAATGGTGAGGCCGTCCGAATTTGAATCGGAGTCTCAGGCTCCCAAAGCCCGAAGGATGGACCAAGCTACCCTACGGCCCCTCGGCGGCGGGATGGAATGTCCGATAATAAATAGTTGCTTACCTGGCAAGGAATAAATAATGCGCAGTGCCAAACACCATCGATGAAAAAGGGCTGGATCGCCATGGTGGTCGCGGGGGCCGTGGTCGGCGTTCTCCTGGTCTATTCTCTATTGGGCGGTCTCGTCCAGTCCCCGTCCGGTTTCGATGAGGGCGACCTCAACGCACCGCTCATCGACACCATAGTGCGCGACGAGGGGTATCCCGGTCCTCTGGGCGTTGTCAATTACCCGGTGCAGGTCCAATACTTCGTGAACTACGGCCGAACCGTGTACTCCGATTTCGGCGGGGTGATGGAGCTCACAGTGGAGAACCAGGGCTGGAACGACATCTACGTGCATCATTACTTCGTCGCCTGGGATGATGGCAACGAAAGCTTCGGGGTGAACAGCTCCCGACTGATACCGTCCGGCGAGACGGCCGGCCTGGGGATCCTCCACTTCCCCGGTCCTGGCGAGAGCGGCGTGGCCACCCTGGAGATCGGTTTGGAGATGTGGACATCCTCGGCGAGCGGGGAGCTGTGGGACGACAAGGGTGAGATGTCGGTCGATTCCCTGACCTTCGTGGTGGTGGAGGAGGACCCCTTGCGGGATTGGGAGGTGGAGAGGAACCCCCTGCAGTACTATGACAAGGTGAACGGGCTGATAGACCTGGAGGTGGTATCGCCTTTCGTTCAGGAGGTGCGCTACTCCGTTCCCGGTGACTACAGCCTGCTGCAGGTCATAGAGGCGTACGAGCTGGTCAGCTCGAACATAGCGTACGCAGATGACGAGGACAACCACTGGCAATCGCCCTCCGAGACGATCTCATTGGGATCTGGCGATTGCGAGGACCACTCCCTGCTGCTCGCCTCGCTGATAACCGCCCTGGGAGGGACGTGCAGGGTGAACATCATAGCAGGGCACGCCTTCCCCACGGTGTACGTGGGGAACTCCTCGGTCATCGATGACGTGGTGAACGCCATCCATGCTTATTATGGCAACCCGGTCCCGGTGCACTACACGGTGGACGATCTGGGCTACTGGCTGCTCATTGATACAAACGGCATGCCTTACATTGGCGGCTACCCGGCCGCGGCCTCCCCCGCCGGAGGCCTGGGGGGAACGAACTGGCACTTCGATGACGGCGACTGGATCAAACTGGTGGACGTCACCGGGGAGACCGTTGGCGGCCTCTTCTAATCGCTTCGGCCGACTATGTCCCGCACCGCCCTGCGTATGGCCTGCGGGCTGTTCATGGTCGGTTCCCACCCATAGGAGCGCAGCTTGTCCGAGGCGAGCAGCATGTTCTTCACGTCCCCTATCCAGCCGCGACCGCCCTGAACGCCGCCGGTCCACTCGTAGCGCACGCCGTCCAGCCCCATGACGTCGATGACGGTGTCGGCTATGTCCTTCACCGACATTCGGTCGTCCGAGCCCAGATTGAACATCTCCACCTTGTTCCGGGCGTACTCCGCCCCGATCACCATGCCGCGCACGCAGTCCTCCACATGCACGTAGGACTTGGTGGTCCCCGGTTCCGATCCAAGGATCTCCAGCCGGCCAGGGTCTGCTTTGAGCTTGGCCGCGAAATCGTGAAGCACGTTATGGGTGCTGCGCGTGCCCACCACGTTGGCGAAGCGGAACATGACAGCTCCCATATCGAAGGAATGGGCGTAGGAGCATATCAACGCCTCGCAGGCCAGCTTGGTGGCGCCGTACACCGATATGGGCACCAGCGGCCCGTACTCCTCCGGCGTGGGGATGACGGTCGGCTCGCCGTACACGGTGGAGGTGGAAGGGAACACCAGGTCCTTAACCCCGGCATCCTTCATTGCCTCCAGCACCCGATAGGTGACCTCTATGTTCTGCCTGTAATGCGACAAGGTGTCCTTAGCTCCGGACCTGACGTCCGGATTGGCAGCCATGTGCATAACGGTGTCCGCCCCCTTGAACAAGGAACGGAGGTCGTCGCTGAGCAGGTCCGCCTGCACGAAACGGAACTCCGCATAGCCCTCGGCGTTCTCCAGGAACTCCCGGCGCCCGGCGCTGAGATTGTCCACCCCCACCACCTGATTGCCCATGGCCAGCAAGGCGTCCGTCAGATGGCTTCCTATGAAGCCAGCGCATCCGGTCACCACTATGTTGCTTCCCCTTATCTTCATTTCCTGCCTCCCATCCTTCTTTCCATCTCCCTCGCCAGCAGCACCATGGCCTTCCCCCGGTGGGAAAGCTCGTTCTTCGATGCCATGTCCATCTGGGCGAAGGTAAGCTCATGTCCTTCCGGAACGAATATCGGGTCATAGCCGAATCCTCCCGTTCCCCTTTCCTCGCGAACGATCATCCCCGGGGACACCCCGGTGACGGTGAACTCGCCAAGCTCGTCCGAGCATACACCGATGCAGCACTCGAACCTGGCCTCGCGGCCCAGCCCTTCCAACAGCCGCAGCATGCCCCGGCAGCCAATGGTGTCCATGATGTAAGCGGAGTAGACCCCCGGAAATCCATTGAGGGAAGGGACGAACAGCCCGGAGTCATCCAGCATGAAGTTGCTGAGGCCCGCGCCCTTCAACTGGTCCAGGCATGACCTGACCACGTCCTGCAAGGTCTCCGTCTGTATCTCATCGCAATCCACGTCGAGATGCTCGACCTCCACCCCCAAAGGCTCGAGCCCCTGACGGTACTCCTCCAGCTTGTGCCTGTTCGATGTGACCAATCCCAGCTTCATGAGTACCTCCCCCTCTCCTCTATGTCCCTGACCTTCGCCAGTACCTCCTTCCCCCTCTCGTACTCCCGGACATAGGCATCGGTTATGATGTCGTAAGCGCGCATCAGGTCCGAATGGGCAGACTGGAAGGCCTCTCTCAGCAGATGCATGTCCACCCCCATCTCCTCCAGGCTGGCCGCCTTGCTTCCCAGCGAAAGGTCGATGAACCACACCCGGCCGTCCCGCAATATCATGTTGGAGGTCGTCAGGTCGCCGTGGGTCATGCCATGGGAATGCAGTCTGCCCACCATCCTCCCTATCTCCTCGGCCATGGCGCGCATCTCTTCCGGACCGGCCGTTTGCAACGCGTCCTTGACCCTGGGGCCAACTATCTCCTGCATCCATATCTCCGCCTTGGTCGTGTCGATGTCATACACCACCGGGGTGGGGACACCACAGGCCCTTGCCTCCTGCAGCAACTTTGCCTCCACCCGGGTGCGATGGGCTCGCAGGGACTGGTCCAGCGTGGGATGGCGATAGGACTTGGGAACCCTGCTCTTAACGAGCACCTGCCGTCCCATGAACTCGTCCCGGCGGATCTCCGCCTCCGCCCCTCTCCTTATGACGCTCACACATCAGTGAAGTCAGTGCCCCGTTATTATCCTTTCACCATCCTGCTGGAGCTCCCACAGCGTTTCGCTCGGGTCCCCGAAGAAACCATTCAGCAGGTCCAACGGGTCCCCCTCTGCGAACCGCAGGTCGGGGGGAAGCATTCTCAGCACCTTCCTTTCCAGGTACCGGGGGTCGAGAAGCACGATAGCCGCCCGGTCCTCCTCCCGCCGTATGGCCCGGCCGCAGGCCTGAAGTACCCTGCTCAAGGCCTCGTATGTATCCAGGTCATACCCGTCCCCTATCCTTCGCGTGGCCCTCTCCAGCATCTCACGGCGTTCCATGCCCGGAGGCGTCAACGGTAGCCCTGCCACCATCACCGCGGAGAGGCACCCCGCGGGAAGGTCCACGCCCTCCGAGAACGAGCCCCGGATGTTGCAGAGCACGAGCATGTCCCGATCTCCTTCGAGAAGGCCCGCCAAACCGTCCCGGTCCGATTTGCCCATGGCTGGGTCCTCGGCCATCAGCATCTTTCGATGACCGGTTTTTCGCAGTACTCGGTGCACCGCCCTCATGTAAGCGTACGAGGGAAGGAACACCATGACGTTCCCGGGAACAGGGTCGGCCAGCTCTCCTATGCGCAGCGCCATCTCCATGGTGGTCTGCCGGCAACGGTCGCGGAACCTGGTACCCACGTCCGGTACCACCAGCGCCAGCCTCCTTCCCGGATCGAAAGGCGAGGCGTAGGAGCGGCACACGGCGCCCGTCAGGCCCATGCGGGCGGCGAAGACCTCTGGAGGGTGCAGCGTCCCGCTCATGAACACGGCCCCCGCGCACCCCTGCACCACGCTCCTCGCCACCAGGTCCGGCTCGAGGAAACGGAGGGAGAGGCGCCTCTCGTCGGGGTAGGCCACGCGAACGGCCGCATCTCCCAGGCGCATCCAGTTGCCGACCATCGCATCGGTGTCCATCAGCTCCTCCGGCTCCGGCAGGCCGTGTCGGTCCAGGAGGGAGCGCAGCTCCCCAGGCGGCACGATACGGTGGCCGCGGGACAGCATGTCGCTCCAGACCGTGTTCAGGGGATCGTCCGAACCCGGGTCCAGGACCAGGTCCCGGCTGAAGGAGTCCATTATCCTGGCCGGCAGATTGTGGGCCTCGTCAACCACCAGATGCTGTCGCCTGGAAGGCGATTGGAACCTGATGACGTCCGGCAGGTCGCCGAACACCCGGGAGAGATCGCATACCACAAGGGCCGCTCCGCTGGCGGCCGTCCTCGCCGAGAGGTAGGGGCAGGCCCCTCTCCTGAGGCACATGGCCACCAGCTCCTGGGCGTGCATCGGCACCGACAGGATCTCCCTGGCGCACTGGGTTATCCTTCCCCCGGCCTGCAGGTGGCATCTCTTCCCTTCCAGGCATGGGGGTCGGGGGCCCAGTGGGCACATGCTCTCCCTGGACAGCAGGTCCACCGTTTCGATCCTGCCGGGCATCATCCTGACCGTTTCGATCACCGCCCGGTGCTGTGACTGCCTGGACGTAAGGAAAACGCTCCTGCCGCCGTCACTCATGGCGGCCTCCAGGGAGGCGGTCAGGGCCACCGCGGTCTTACCGAGGCCAGTGGGGGCGTGGGCCACCAGGACCTCGCCGTCCCAAGCGCATTCCCGGGCGTCCCGCAATAGGTCCACCTGCCCTTTCCGGGCGGAAGGGAAGGGAAACAGGTCCGAACGTGCGTTCATGCACATCCATGGCCATCGCGGCGGTAGGGAGTTACCGCTACGGTGAACTTACGCCCTTCAACATACCAAATAAATGGAAATATCATCATACCCGTAACCATCAGCGGTGAAACAATGAAGTACAGCATCACTGGGGACAACCTGCAGTTCGTGAACGTGGAGTTCATGCCAGGGGAGATGATCTACTCAGAGGCGGGCAGCATGCTCTACATGAGCGGGAACGTGCGCCTGGAGACCAAGGCCACCGGCGGTCTGATGTCCGGATTGAAAAGGGCAATGGCCGGAGAATCCTTCTTCGTAACCAACTTCCACGCCGAAGGCGGACCCGGTCTGGTAGGGTTCGGCGGAAGCGTTCCCGGAAAGTGCATGGCCATAGACCTCAGGGGAGGTAAACAGTGGCTGCTTCAGAAGACGGCTTTCCTGGCCGCGGAGGCCGCCGTCAGTTTGGACATTGCTTTCCAGAGGAAGTTCGGGGCCGCGCTGTTCGGAGGCGAGGGGCTAGTTCTGCAGAAGGTGCAGGGCGAGGGGACGGTGTTCATAGCTGGCTCCGGCGATTTCATCGAGTACAACCTCCTGCCGGGACAGGTGATGAAGGTGTCCACCGCCAACGTGGCGGCCTGGGAGGCCAGCGTTTCCTACGACATACAGAGCCTGGGCGTAAAGACAGCGCTGTTCGGGGGCGAGGGTCTGTTCGTCACAACCATGACCGGTCCCGGGCGCATAGTGCTCCAGTCGATGACCATGTCCAAACTGGCCGCTTCCCTCGTCCCCTTCCTGCCTAACCGGGGATGAGCGTATGGCCAAGGCCTCGGACGTCACGGTAGTGGCGTTGCTCGTCATAGCGGTGATAGCCGTGGCTTTGCTGGCGGTTTGGTACTTGGAATGGGTGGTGGCGAGCGTGATAGTGCTCATAGCGGCGGTCTTCCTCATAATGGCGCTGCTGGTGGTCCTGGGCGGTCTGGCCGTCATACCCTATTACCTCGCCAAACGCGGTCGCGACACCCAGCCCGGGTCCTACTCTTTGGATCAAGGCAAGGACCCCAAGGACAAGGAGAGTAAGTGAACTTGGAAGAGCTCACCACGGTCCCCTTCCAGTGCCCTCCTCTGGACGAAATGCTTTCCGGGGGGATAGAGAGGGGCTGCCTCACCCTGATATACGGGGAGGCGGGAACCGGCAAGACCAATCTCAGCCTCACGCTCGCCAGGAACCTGGCCATGGAGGGCCGCAAGACCATCTACGTGGATTCCGAGGGGATATCCATGCAGAGGCTGCAGCAAATGGCCGGGGACGAGTGGGACCGAGTGCTAAAAGGTGTCCTGGTCAGCGGGGTGCACAGCCTCGAGGACCAGGACCGAATGGTCGGCAAGGCCATCAGGCTTGCCGAGGGAAACCCCGACATCGGGCTCATCGTCGTGGACTCCATGACCATGTTCTATCGCCTGGCGAGCAAGGAGGACGAGCGGGCGGAGCGCAGGGTGCTGGCGGGACAGAGCGCCAAGCTTCTGACGGCCGCTAGGAAGCTGAACATCCCGGTGGTCGTAACGTCCCAGGTGTACACCGACGTGGAGACGGGGACGTTCGAGGCGCTTGGCGGTAACGTGCTGCATCACAACGCCAAGACGATAATCCGGCTGGAGAGGCTGGCCCCCGGAAAGCGCCGGGCGGTGATCATGAAGCACCGCCACCTTGCCGAGGGGCGCTCCGGCATTTTCTATCTGACGGACAAGGGGATAGAGGCGGAGCCTCAGAGCTCCCTGCCGACCGCGTAGTCGACCAGTTCCATCAGCATGTCCTTCTCCTCCGAGCCTTCCAGGCAGGAGAGCAGCTGCTTCGCCCTGGCGGCGTAATCAAGGGCGAACTGGCGGGCATGCTCGATGGAACCAATGTCCTCCAGCAGCTGTATTGCGGCCTTGACCTGATCTTCGGTGGCGCTGCTGTTGCCAAGGGCTTCGGCCAGGACATGTTCCCGATCGTCCCCCTTCAAACGCTCCAGGGCGTCCACCACGATCAGCGTGCGCTTCCCGTTCCTTATGTCGGAACCCACCGGCTTGCCGACCTTTTCGATGTTGCCCTTTATCCCGAGAACATCGTCCCAGATCTGGAATCCGATGCCAAGCAATCTGGCATACTCCTTCATGTCGGCTATCTGCCCCTCCGTCCCGCCGCCGATGATCGCCCCGCCCTCCGCCGCGCAGGAGAACAGCACCGCGGTCTTCTTCTCCACCATGTCCAGGTACTCCTCCCTGGATACGGCCGGGCGGTCCTCGTTGTCCACATCGATCTGCTGGCCCTCCGCCACCAGGAACACGGTGTTGGAGACGGTGCGCATGAGCCTTCTCAAGCGCTCGCCGTCCACCTCGGTGGATGCCAGCACGTCGTAGGCGATGGCGAACAGCGCGTCACCGGCGATTATCGCCGTAGGCTCGTCGTAAGCCATGTGCACCGCTGGCCTTCCCCGCCGTACGGGGTCCTTGTCGATGACGTCGTCATGCACCAGCGTGAAGTTGTGTATCAGTTCCAGGGAGCACCCGAAGGGCAAAGCCTCCTTCCCGCGTTTCCCCACTGCCTCTGCGACCAGTATGGCCATTATCGGCCTCATGCGCTTCCCGCCCGCCTCCGGGTAGTGGCGCATGGCCTTGATCAGCTTCTCGTGCCTGCCACGCTCCACGTACTTCAGCAGGGAGCGGTCAACCTCCGTTATGATATCCTTCGTTCTCTGTTGATGGTCCATGAGCATCAGTCCTCCGAGGCGGTAAGCCAGTCGGCCGTTCGCCCACCTATCATCACCCGCCGCATTCTCAGATCGTCCACGGTCGAACAGCCGGTGAGGAACATGGCCGCCTTGAGCTCGGCCTTCATCTCGTTGATCTTGTCCAGCACCGCCTGGCTGGATTCCATGGCCTCTGCCAGCACCGCCCTTGCGCAACCGGCGGCATTGGCGCCGATGGCCAGTCCCTTGGCCATGCGCAGCCCGTTGTCCACTCCCCCGCTGGATATGATCTCCAGGCCGACGTCCGCCTCCAGCACGGCCGCCGGGGCAGGGATGCCCCAGTCGCAGAAGGTCAGTCCCAGGGCGGTGGCGGTCCCATTGCCCTGCCCCTTCGCCCGGTGCATCTCCACAGCAGCGAAGCTGGTGCCTCCAACGCCGGAGACGTCGATGCCCCTTATGCCGGTGCCTTTCAGCATCAGCGCCGTTTCCCTGGATATGCCGGCCCCGGTCTCCTTGACCATGCAAGGGCCTTCCCTGGCCAATGCCCTGATCCCGTCCAGGCATCCCTTGGCGTTCACGTCCCCATCGGGCTGCACCACCTCCTGCAGGAAGTTCAGGTGAATGGCCATTATATCCGCGCCGATCACCTCCTGGGCGCGAAGCACGTCATCGATGGTGAACGCCCTTTTCCCCTTCTGCTCCACCAGCTGGGGCGCGCCCACGTTGCCAATGACCAGGGGCACGTCGAAATCCTTGACCACCGAGTACGTTCCATCGTCTCCGTTCTCGATGGACGGTCTCTGGCTTCCCACCCCGAATCCCACGCCGGCCTTGGCGCAGGCCTCCGCCAGGTTCCGGTTGATATCCATCGCCAGCGGAAAACCTCCGGTTATGGCGGTGATCACCAGCGGCATATCCAGCCTCTTACCGAACAGGGTGACCGAGGTGTCTATGTCGTCAAGGTCCACTTCAGGGAGGGCCCTGTGCACCAGCCGCACGTCCGACCAGTAATCGTAATCGGGCACTACCTTCTCTTTCAGCGTTACTTCGATATGGTCCGATTTGCGCCTCTCGATCTTCTTCATGATATCACTCTGGAGGCGATAACATCCTCGCCGCGGATGGCCGCCTCAAGCCTTCCGGGGACCTTGCCGTTCAGCACCAGGCACTCGCCGGTCAGCGAGGCCATGTCGATCATGTAGCGTATCTTGGCGAATATGCTGCCGGTGACGTCCACGTTCCTTTCCGTGCGGGGCAGCGATCCGAGCACGCTGGCATCGACCCTCTCTATCAGCTTGGCGCCGGGGTCCTGAACCGGGTCGGAGGTGAACACGCCGTCCACGTCGGTGACGAATATGACCTTGCTAGGGCCGAACTCCTTTGCCAGAACGGCCATGAGCTGATCTCCCGAACAGATGCTCAGCCCCCGTGCCTCGTCCCTGACAACGTCACCATAAGTCACCGGGAGCATTCCAAGCTCGAGGTAGGACCTGAAAGGTTCCAGGTCGAGGCGGTGCAGGGCGCCGTCCTTCATGACCGCGCAGGAGGCGGGAGATATTGGTACAACAGGCAGCCCCTTCGCCGACATGCGCCTGCAAACTTCCAGGTCCAATTCCCGCACGTCGGACATGACCATCGAAGCGCCTAGCAACTGCGAGCTTTCGGTCACGCTGATATGAAGCCGATGTTCCTTGGCCATCATGTGACCGAAGGAACCGGCGCCGTGGACCAGGACCACGTCTTGTCCGGTGTTGGCGATCTCCTCCGCCAACCGCCCGGCGGCATCCGGATCGAAGGTGCGGTACCGTCCCTTGTCGGTTATGACGCTCCCTCCCAATTTGACCAGTATCATCTGCTTCCCCCAGATAATCGGTCTTGACGTATTAATGTTACAGCACGTGGCCTTCAGGCCTTGTTCCCGCATTTCGGGCAGAAGGCGTCCCCCTCTTCCATCTCGGCGGAGCATCGGGCGCATGTGCGCCGCACCGCTATGGGTGCCCCGCACTTTCGGCAGAACGCGTCATCAGGCCCCACCACTGCCGAACAGCTGTCGCATTTCCTCTCCTCCGCGGCCTTCTCCGCGACCTCCGCACGGGCAGGCGGGACATCCGACAGGCCATCGCCCAGCATGCGCCGCGCCCTCATCCCCTCTCGCAAGGCCTCATCGTACCTCTTCTCCTCGAAGCACATCTCCGCCTTGCACAGTTGGTCCTCCGCCTCGGTCACGTCCTTCTCGGAGGAGCACTTCTCCAGCATACCTCGGCAGGAGCTGATTATGAAGCGGGATTCCAGCATGTTCGGCTCCAGCTTCTTTACCGCTTGCACGGTCTTGCGTTCCTCCGCGGGCCGCTCCCCCTTCACCTCCTTGGTGGATGGGGCGATCTCCACCACAGGGGCGTTGATCAGTATGTCCCGGGCCTTCATGGCGTGCCCCTTGGCCAAGGACAGGTCGTTGCGGCGATAGGCGCCTTCGGCCAAGGACAGTATCCCTTCGGCCTCCTTGGTGTCCCTTCCTCTCTGACGCAGGGAGGAAGCGATGGCCCTGGTGGTGGTTATCGCGTTGTACACATCGTCCTTCTCAATGGTCCGGTATATGTGGTCCTTGTTCCTTGACCTCATGAAACGCAGCTCAAAGTAGATGACAACCCCCAGCACTATGAGGAGCACGATCAAGAACACCTGGTTCGAATCCAGTCACATCACCCTCGGACTGGTGAACACTAGACCCCTTATGGATAATAATCCTATTGCTCGAATGAAGCTTCCAGGCCAAAAAAGTGATAGTGATAGGAATAGAATGGCTGACAGCGTTCCGGGCTTCCCGTGGGCTCGCGCACCACAGTACCACTTGGAACGCGGGCGGGCTTAGCTTCTGGGATCGGACGAGACCAGGCGTATCCCCGCCGCGATGGCCGTCAAACCATTCTATTTCGGTGCAACCCATATGATTATTTATACTTTTTTCAAACGAGGTTATTGACAAGGACGGAAGCTTCCCATACAGAGAACGGACAGAATTTTATGTTAGGATGAAACATCAGAAATCGGTATGGCTATCTATCATATCATATCAGAGAACTTTTCCTGTTTTTTCACAATGCAATTTAATATTTATTTATATTAATAATATATGCTGGACCTGTTTGTAGTGTCGTGATAACAACGGCAGCGCGGTCATTATCACGACCGATAATAATGCTTATATACAGTTGTAATCGTAGTTCATATACGATTCAATCGCCCGACAGACGATCTACGATCTAACGATAAATCGAACACAATAATCCGCAACAATGGCATCATCTGTCTGGTTTGGGTCTATGTGGGGGGACTAATGCATGAGTGCCAGTGACAGCACGGACAATCGTATGAATCTTGGGGCCATAACATCCATTCTTGTTGCGCTCCTTATGATCAGCGCGGGTTTCATCACACTGCTTCAGTTCGGTGTGGACGCGGGAACCGTAGAGACATATCCGGCAGAACATTTTGTCGGTTACGACCTGGAGAGCGACACCTGGGTCAATAGCGACCTGGGAAAGGCCTACATGGAAGGGGACTTCGTCTCCTACCAGTTGAGGATCGACAACACCAGTGCCATATGGGGTTCCGGCGAGTTCAATATCAAGTACAATTTCTATCAGGGAGCGACTGGCGCGGTTTTCGTGGACGGCTTCGACACGTCCATGGCCACGGGTTTCCAGTTCTCCACAGGCGATCTGTTGACAGACGGGGTACAGGTCCCGTCGTCCGGCTGGGGCACGCACATCCCGACCCCTGAGGCCGGTGAGACCGCGGCGGCGAACGAACCGCAGATAGTCAATTACATGGATGTATGGGAGGTCGGCGATCCAGACAGCGAGGCCGATCCCAGCGACGATCGTTATTTCACAATCAAGAACATTCCGTGGGACGATCTCACGGATGGTCATGTCATCATATTCTTCAGGGCCCACCTGGCCCTGTCTATCGTTTGGAGGGCGGACTTCGAGAGCGCCCTCCCTAAGGCATTGGACGGTGACGAGTTCGAAGACTGGACCGGAACGAGCCCTCACAACGGTTCCTCCTACGCCAGCGGTTCCTCTCGCCACTTCACCATCGAGCATCCCGGGGTGGGTGCAAAGACCATACCCATTCCGATCACAAATTACCCGACCAACATGATAACCGGTCGGAAGCTGATCAACAACGTCCCGCACGATGGTTGGTTCATGCACATGAGCGGCCAGCTGAGCCTGTGGGGGTCCACCGGCGAGGATTATGTGTACATATCTTATAACCCACCAGCCGTGCAGACCGGGGACGGGCCCTGGGCCCTGGGCTACTTCGCCTTCGACGGGCTGCCCCGCGGCAACTACACCGTTTGGGAGAACCAGGAGGAAGGATGCATACTGGACATCGTAGGCACCAGTCCTTTCCTTCACCTTTACGAACCGGACAAGCTGCCGTACTATGACGCGGTTTCCGAGACCTGGATGGACAACCCCGATGCGGAGGAGAAGGTCCGTTTCGATCTAGATCGCGGCACCAAGGTATCGCCCAAGGTGCAGAACATAGACTTCTACAACCTGCAGGTCGGCAACGTCTCCGGGTACAAGATACATGATATGGACGGGGACGGAGCGATCGACGCTGGCGAGCCCGGTCTGGGCGGCTGGACCATCGAGCTGTGGGATTCCGACGGGCGGTCCCCTCTCGAGATCACCACCACCGATGACGATGGATACTTCGAGTTCCGGGAGGTCGTTGTGGGCGATCACACCCTCAAAGAGGTCATGCAGGACGGCTGGTACAACACCACCTCTGACGAGGTGAACGTGCGCATCGACGTGGGTTCGGAGATAGACACCATACGCTTCCTGAACGCCAATTACTCGTCCATCTGCGGCTACAAGGTGCAGGACATGGACGGGAACGGTTCCTGGGACCCCAACGACCCGGTGATCTACAACTGGGAGATCGAGCTTTACAAGGACGGCACCTTTGTCGGCAATACCTTCACGGACGAGGGAGGAAGGTTCTGCTTCAACGGGCTGGCCCCCGGGCACTACACGGTGCAGGAGGTGCTGCCTGATAACTGGTACTACACTAACGAGATCTCCTTCTCCTTCGATATCGAGTCCGGCGACCACGAGGAGGTGGTGTTCCTCAACACCGAGATGGTCTCCATCTGCGGTTACAAGTACGAGGACATGATGGGCGACGGCGTCTACGACGAGGGCGTTGACCCCGGGGTCGAGGGCTGGGCCGTGTACCTGTACCAGGGATCGGTGGAGCCAGGCGAGCACGCCATACGCAGCAACGTCACCGATGAGAACGGGTACTTCTGCTTCAACGGCCTCGCCTCAGGCACGTACACGGTGGTCGAGGAGAGCCGGGAAGGCTGGTACAACACCACCCTCGGCGAGATCGAGGTGACCCTGCTGTCCGGCGGTTCCGAGGAGATCATGTTCCTCAACACCGAGTATGCCGAGATATGCGGTTACAAGTACGAGGACATGGACGGCGACGGCCAGCTGGACGATGGGGATCCCGCGGTCGAGGGCTGGGAGGTCGAGCTTTTGTGCGGGGACCTCTACATGGAAACGGTGCTGACCGATGAGAGCGGAATCTTCTGCTTCGACATGGTGGCCCCCGGTTCCTACACGGTGAAGGAGGTCATGCAAGACGACTGGTACGCCACCTCTCCCGAGAGTGTGAACATCAGCAAGACCTCCGGCGGCGACGATATTACCGTCACCTTCCTCAACACCCGCTACGGTGACATATGCGTGTTCAAGTACGAGGACCTGAACGGCAACGGGGAATGGGACGAGGGCGAACCCGGCATGTCCGGGGTGACGGTGGAGCTGTTCGAGCCCGTCATGGAGTTCGCCCTGATGTCCGAACCGGGGCCGATCATGACCGGCGTGACCAACGGCACGGGCATGGTGTGCTTCTGCGGCCTGCCCCTCGGGTCGTACCTGGTGGTGGAGCATCCTCCGCTGGGCACGTACCCCAACGCTGAAGGCACGTCCAAACTGGTGGACATAACCACCTCCAACCAATCGGTGCAGGTCACCTTCGGAAACATTGAGAACGGGCAGATATGCGTGCTCAAGTACGAGGACATCGACGGGGACGGAACACTTGACCTGGAGGACGTCCAGATCGGCGGGGTGCTGATAACCCTGTACGACTCGCAGATGGTGGAGATTGCCAACGGCACCACCGGGGAGTGCCCGTGCGGCTGCGGGGGCATATGCTTCAGCGGGCTGGCCATGGGCACGTACTTCGTCAGGGAGACAGTGCCCGAGGGCTGGTTCAACACCACCCCTGCCGAGGTCCAGGTGACCCTTGATGAGTCAGGGGAGACCGAGTACGTGACCTTCCTGAACTCCGAGTACTCCTCGATAAGCGGAAACAAGTACGAGGACATGGACGGCGATGGCTACCTTGACCTCGATGACATGCCTGTCGAGAACTGGGAGGTGCAGCTGTGGCTCGATGATGAGTACATAGCCACGAACCTCACGGACGAGAACGGTCGCTTCAGCTTCGACGGGCTGGTCCCCGGCAACTACTACGTGATCGAAACAATGCAGGAGGGCTGGTATCCCACCACGACCACCGAGGTCTATGTTCACATAGACTCAGGGGTGCACGTGGGCGACGTCCTATTCCTGAACACCGTGTACTCGTCGGTATGCATCCTCAAGTGCGAGGACCTGAACGGGGACGGGGAGTGGCAGGAGGGCGAACCAGGCATCCCTGACTGGGAGATCAATCTCTATCGGATGTCGCAGGAGATGCCCGCCCTGAACATGGTCGGCGCATGGGTGCTGGTGTATTCCAACCTGACCGACGAGGACGGGAGGCACTGCTTCACCAACCTGGCGCCCGGCCAGTACATGGTCGAGGAGGTAATGCGGGAAGGATGGTACAACACCACTAACTCGAGCTACGAGTTCGAGATAACATCCGGGGACCGCGAGAGCTTCATCTTCCTGAACACCGAGAACGGCCGCATCTGCGGTTACAAGGTGGAGGACCTGAACGGCAACGGGATATGGGATGACGGGGAGGCAGGCGTTGAAGGCTGGTACATAGAGCTGTGGAAGGACGGGTCCTTCCTCAAAGAGACCTACACGGACGAGCGCGGTCAGTTCTGCTTCGGCGAACTGGTGCCTGGCCTGTACACGGTGTACGAGGGGACCAACGAGAACTGGTACAGCACCAACGTCACCGAGGTCGAGGTTCCCATAACCTCCGGCGCGGTTAGGGAGGACATAGTCTTCCTGAACACCCGCTACGGTGAGATATGCGTTTACAAGTACGAGGACGAGAACGGAAATGGGATCAGGGACGAGGGCGAGGACACGCTGGTCGACGGCGTGCTCATCGAGCTGCTTCTCGATGGGGACGTGGTGCGCTCCGGTCACACCGGGCAGAACCAGTGCGGTGTGATGTGCTTCACCGGCCTGGTCCTTGGCAACTACACCGTCAGGGAGACCCTCAACGAGGGATGGTACAACGAGGCGCCGCTGGAGCAGTGGGCCGACATCGACGTGTCCGGGGAGAGCATCGAGATATCCTTCGTCAACATACGACTTGGGCAGATATGCGCGCTCAAGTTCCACGACCTTGATGGCGACGGAGTGCGCGACGAGAACGAACCTGTAATGGCAGGGGTCGTGATTGAGCTGCGCCAACCCAACGGAACGCTCATCGCCAACGGGACCACCGACGAAAGCGGAAGGGTCTGCTTCACCGGCCTGGTCCTGGGCGACTACCTGGTCATGGAGATCGTGCCACCCGGGTGGTACGCCACCAACGGCACCAGCTTCCCGGTGTCCATCGTCACGTCCGGCCAGTACGTGGAAGCGGAGTTCCTGAACACGGAGTTCGGGCAGATCTGCGTGTACAAGTACGAGGACCTGAACGGGGACGGCGTGCTGGACGACGGCGAACCGGCCGTTCCCGGCGTGTTCGTCGAGCTTCTTCTGGACGACGAGGTGATGGCCAACGGGACCACCGACGAGAACGGCACAATATGCTTCACCGGCCTGGTCCTGGGCGACTACCTGGTAAGGGAGACGGTGCCAGAGGGCTGGTACGCCACCTCTTCGACCGAGGTCCGCGTGACCGTGGACCGGTCGGGAGAATGCGAACAGGCCACCTTCCTCAACACCCGTTACGGGACGATATGCGTTTACAAGTACGAGGACCTGAACGGGGACGGGGAGTGGCAGGAGAACGAACCGGCCGTGGGAGGCGTGACCATCACGCTGATGAGCGGCGACGAGATCGCTGGCTCCGGCGCTACGGACGAGAACGGCACAATATGCTTCCATGACCTTTTCCTTGGCGATTACGTCGTCATGGAGGACGTACCCCTGGGCTGGTACAACACCACCGAGGCATCGGTAGGCGTGACCCTTGATGCGAGCGGCGAGCGCGGTACGGCGACCTTCCTCAACACCCGTTACGGGACGATATGCGTTTACAAGTACGAGGACCTGAACGGGGACGGGGAGTGGCAGGAGAACGAACCGGCCGTGGCCAACGTCACCATCACCCTCACGCAGGGCGATGCGATGATCGGATGCGGCGTTACCGACGAGAACGGCACAATATGCTTCACCGGGCTGGTCCTGGGCGACTACGTGGTCTCCGAGACGGTGCCCGAGGGCTGGTACGCCACCTCGCTGGTCTCGGTCGAACTGGCCATCGAGGTCAGCGGACAGGGGGTCACCGCCACCTTCCTCAACGCCAAGCTAGGGACCATCTGCGTGCTCAAGTACGAGGATGAGAACGGAAATGGGATCAGGGACGAAGGCGAGGACACGCTGGTCGACGGCGTGACCATAGTTCTACGGGACGCCACCGGGGCCATTGTCGGCACCGGCGTCACCGGGGACGATGGGCCGGGTATGGTATGCTTCACCGGGCTGAGGATAGGCACCTACCATGCCGAGGAGTCCGATTGGCCCGAGGGATGGTACCCATCCGGCCAGACCACCAAGGAGGTGCGCCTGGAGAGCTCTGGCGGTCGCAACTGCACCTTCTTCCTGAACATCATGTTCGGAAAGATATGCGTGTACAAGTACGAGGACCTGAACGGAAACGGCGTGCTGGACGACGGCGAACCGCCCGTGGCCAACGTCACCATCACCTTCACGCAGGGCGATGCGATCGTGGGATGCGGCGTTACCGACGAGAACGGCACAATATGCTTCAACGGGCTGGTCCTGGGCGAGTACACCGTTATCGAAACGGTGCCCGAAGGATGGTACGCCACCACCCCCGCTTCCGTGGGCGTGGAGATCGACAGCAGCGGCGAGCGCGGTACGGTCACCTTCCTCAACACCC
>JAAYDU010000027.1 GCA_012729095.1 Methanobacteriota archaeon
ACACCTTCCCAGGTACGACTATGACGTCGCCCTCGGAGGCGTATCGCTCAAGCTTGCTCAGATTGACCTCGGCCCAATTGGCCTTGGCCTTTTCCAATCTTAGAGCAATGTCTCGCCAGATCCCCACTCCGCTGGACCTCGTCTCCGCCTTCAGGGCGGAGATCAGGGTCACGAGGTTGGGGTCAGTCTTTGCATGTGTCATGTTCTGACTCTCCCGACATTGGTAAGCCCCTCTAATATGGAGGGGTATTAAATACCTTTGCCATCGAACCGGGCCGCGGCAGCAGGCCCGCCGGGGACCGCTGGCATCGGGACAGCGATGTACAGGAGGGGCGCCGTGTGACTTTGGGCACCCCCACAGGAGCGACGAGGCATTGAACGATGCTCCCTATAATATTAACGCATTTGAATTAATTTTTAATAGCCCTTATATATGTCATTTGACATATCGTTTAGTTTGCTCGAGGTTACAGATGATTCGCTTTGGTCCAGCTGGTATTCCACTTTCTTGTAAGGGTCGAACTTTGAAGGACGGTATCGAGGACGTGCATGGCCTTGGTCTCAACGCCATGGAGGTGCAGATGGTGCGCGTGAACGTGATGCCGCGCTCCCCTGATGACGAGGAGGTCGGGCTCACCCCTCGCCAACTCGAAAGCGACCTGGTGGTGGAGATACACCGCAAGAAGGCAAAGAAGTACGTTCATATCACCGATCTGGATGAGAAGATCAAGGAAAGCGATACCCTGATCAGCCTCTCCTCCGGGCTCGCCCACAACTACGATGAGCTGAGGAAGCTGGGGGTGATGGGCAGCGAACTGGACGTTGAGCTGTCCATGCACACCCCTTACTACATAGACCTGGCCGGAGAGGGGGACCTCACCAGGAAGAGCATGGACTCCATACGCTGGGCCGGGCTCATGACCCAGGAGATGGGCGGGAACATGGTGGTCACCCACATGGGGCTGTACGGGAACATCAGCCGCCGCGACGCCTCTGAGAACATAGCCGACCGGCTGGGGGAGATAGACGCCTGGTGGGGCAATAACAAGCTGACCCCCAAACTGGGATTGGAAACCTCCGGACGCAAGGAGGTGTTCGGCGGCCTGGACGAGATCATGGAGCTGTGCGACAAGTTCGACCACCTGGTCCCTGTCGTCAACTTCGCACATCTGCACGCCCGCAACAACGGAATGCTGCGAGAGCCGGAGGACTTCGGAGAGGTCTTCGACAAGGTAAGCGGTTACGTGGGGGGCCTGCACTACACCCATTTCTCGGGCGTGGAGCACGAGGGCGGCAATGAACGGAGGGTAACCCCGATCAAGAAGGGAGACCTGCGCTTCGAGCCCATGGCCGAGTATTTGGCCGACGCCAACCTGAACGCTACGATCATATCCAGCTCGCCACTGCTGGAGCACGATGCCATGTACATGAAGGTCATCTACGAGAGGGTGATGACCAAGCGGGTGTCCAAGGACATCAAGGTCAAGAAGGGCAAGGGCGCCAAGGACGATGATGAGGAGTGAAGGAGACCACGGCCTACGTTCTTGAGGAGGTCAGGCGAACCATCGAGCGGGTGGACGAGTCCATCATCGATGAGATCGTCGAGATACTTGCCTCCGCTCCTAAGATATTCATTTACGGCGTCGGGCGCTCTGGCCTGGTGGGCGAGGCCCTGGCGGCCCGCCTGGTACAGCTGGGACTTAACGTTCACTTCGTGGGAGACACGACCACCCCCATCGTGGAGAGGTCGCATGTCGTGCTCATATTCTCCAACACCGGGGAGACCATGTCAGCGGTGCAGACCGCCAACATCGTTCGCCGGCTGGGAGCCGTCGTGATCAGCATAACAGGCAGTGCCCATTCCAAGCTGGGCATAGCCAGCAACATCGTCCTGGAGCTAGTGCAGCCCAGGGACGAGCGTAAGAAGAAGAACGCCCCCCTGGGAACCATCTTCGAGCTGTCCAGCATGGTGATGATGGATTCCATGGTTCCGTTGCTCATGGCCAGGCTGGACCAGGACGAGGCCTCGCTTCGCCGCCGGCACGCCATATGGGTATGATCACATCCTGATCTTCTTGGGCCGCACGCTCTCCCCATAATAGGGGTTCTGGAACTCGTCCCAATAGACCAGGAACTTTCGGCGGAGGACCTCGCCGTCCGAGAGGCAGAAGGCGTCCATCTCCTTTCGCACGGGGTCCACCACCAAAGCGGTGTGGTATGGCCGGTCGAACATGCCCTTCTGAGTGGAGATGTCCGTGGAGGAGAGGAAGCAGCCGTGCCCGGGATGGGAGTGATACCATCCGACCAGCACGTAGCGGAACCTGGCGCACTCCAGGGAGGCGAACAGCGCCTCAAAGCCTTCCGGATCGAACCTAACGCTGACCGAGGTCGCCTCCAGATCGGTGGTGGCCACATCTCGCACCACGGTGTACTCCACGCCCTGGTGGGTGAACACCTCACCGAGAAGGAAGCCCATGACCTCCAGGCCTTCCTTCACCTTGGAGAGGGCGTGATTGCGCACCTTCTCCTCGGCGGTCTTGAACAGGTACATCTCCGCCTTCTTGCCGGAATACATCGGCAAGGCCTCCTTGGGGAGCCATTTATGAGGCAGCGTCCTCTCCTGGGCCGGAGGGGACATCTCCTCCACCTCCAGGTCCTTCCCTCCCAGGATGACCGGCCCCTTCAATGTTTCACCACCTTCGGGGCGGGGACCACGATCAGGGGAGGCATTCTCCTGGGGGAGGAATTGAAGTACTGGGCAGCGGCGGTGCAGGTGTCGGTACCGAACGGGCTGCTGCCGTTCGGGGATATGAGTAGGGATTCCAGCCCCTTGATGAATGTGGACAGCGTGGAATTGAAGGACCATTCCGAAAGCAGCTTGATGCAGACATGCCCCCCGTCCTCTGGCATCATGATATTGGGATGGAATATAGGCGTCCTCCAGATCACCAGCGGCTTTTCGAACGGGTACTCCCGGCCGATGATCAGCTCCATCCTGTGGCTGTAACGATAGGATATGTTCCCGTTCTCCATTACCGGACCAGGGGTGCCTTCCAGGGATATCTCCACCTTGAGAGGGAACCTCGTCAGATGCTCTTCGCTGTGATCGAAGTCGGGAGGGAGGTTGTGACGGCAGGCCTCCAACTCGTTCCTCAACCTGATTAGAAGTATCTCCAGGGGCAGGGTCATATCTTCCCGCCCTCAGGGTCGGGTATCAGCTCCAGCTCCTCGTTCGACTGTATGTCCAGTTCCTGCACCTTTTGCTGCCCCCTCAGCAAGCGCCGGCCCTTGCGTATGACATAAGCCCCTGGGTCCTTCTCCCAATAGGCCGAAACGCCCTCGATTATCTCCTCCACGGTGTTCTCCATCTCCAGTTCCATGTCGACCGTGGCCCCGGTCTCTGCGTTCCTGACCCTTACCCTTACCACCATTTTATCGGACCGGGCAATCCCTGGGGAGCAAGTATAATCCTTTCCATTAGAGTCAGTATTATGATAATCAGACAGCGGGATGGTTGGGGCACCCCTGATCTATGTCCAGGGACAGTATGTCACTGGTCCCCGCCAGGCCGTCGTAGTGCATGACATGCTCCATGACCGGACGATGGGAAACGATCTTAACGGCCTCCCGCACCTGCACCGCGGCTATGATGCTGGTCGTCGTTATCTCGGCGGCCATCTTCGGCCGGTAGAAGACGGTGTCCTGGCCGGTGCAGCTGAACCGGCGTTCCATGACCTTGAAGTGGCTGCGGTTCATACCGCATTGAAGGCAGGGGGTCAGAGGGGGCATCACCACCTGCACCCTTCCCCGGAACCCGTCGGTGCCCCCGTCCACGTACGGCACTCCGGCGTGATAGGAATTGGCGTTCAGATGAAGCCTCGCCGCCACGTTGTCCAGGCACCCCAGTATCAGGTCGTAGCCCTGCATCTCAACAGGCCCCAAGGATTGAACCCTTTCCTCGATGGCCTGGACCTCCGCCTCCGGATACAGGTCCCGCGCCCTTTCCGCCACCAGCGAGGCCTTGCCCCTCCCGGACCGCTGGTCCCCCTCCCGGAACAGCACGCAGCGGTTGAGGTTGGAACGCACTACCGTGTCCATGTCAAGAACGTCCACTTTCCGGAAGCCGAACAGCATCAGGTCCTTGACCGCCTCGTTCCCCAGCGCTCCGGCGCCGACCACGAGGACCCGGGCCCTCTGCACGCCCTCCATGTCCACCCAGGAGATACGCCTGGTCCGGTCGTGGCGGTCATCGTCCCTTTCCCCCGGGCGTATGGATTGGGGCATGGGAAACGGACCGCGCCCTGAGTATAAAACGAACGACATTGCCAGTGCGCGTTTTGATATTCACGGACCGATGGACTGGGCGGTAACCTCATATATACTGGAGGTCGGATGGGATATGGACGCATATGCCAGCCCGAAGGAGCAGCGCAGACCAGAGGAAAGGTGTTCGTGAACGGAGCTCAGTGAAGCGGCCCGCGGACACGCCCTTCATCAACCGGGAGATCAGTTGGATCAGGTTCCACCAGCGCATACTTGAGGAGGCGCAATGCACCGACCACCCCCTCTTGGAAAGGGTCAAGTTCCTGGCCATATGCGGCAGCAACCTGGACGAGTTCTTCATGGTGAGGGTGTCCGGCCTCAAGAGGCAGCTGAAGAAAGGTGCCTTGGAGACCCCGCCGGACGGCCTGACCCCCCTGGAGCAGATGGAGGTCGTCAACGAAGAGCTGCTGCCACTGCTAGAGGCCCACGGCAAGCTGTGGTACGAGGACCTCCTGCCCAAGCTGGAAGCGGCGGGGATCACCATACATCGCGTGAAGGACCTGGACACGGGCAGGCGCCAGGGATTGCGCGATTACTTCGAGAGGATGATATTTCCAGCGCTCACGCCCTTGGCCCTGGACTTCAATCAGCCATTCCCGTTCATTTCCAATCTCAGCATAAACCTGGCGGTCAGCGTGAGACACCCCCAGCGAGGGGACCGCTATGCCCGGGTGAAGGTGCCCCTGGACCTGTTTCCCCGCTTCGTCCCCCTTCCGGGGAGCTCTCCGGGAAGGAAGCAGGAGTTCGTCCTGCTGGAGGACCTGGTGGCCGACAACCTGGACCTCCTGTTCCCTGGAATGAAGGTCAGGTACTCGCACATGTTCCGCATCACCCGAGACGCGGACATCGAGATAACCACCGATGAGGCGGAGGACCTGCTGACGGCCATAGAGGAGAGCGTGGAGACCAGGAGGATAGGCTCGCCGATCCGCCTGGAGGTGGGCAAGGACATGCCGGACAAGCTCGTGGACCTTTTCGCCACCAAGCTTGGATTGCATCAGCTCATGGTTTTCCGTTCCCACGCCCCGCTGTCCATGGTCAGCTTCTGGGACCTTCTGTCGCTGCACCGCCCGGACCTCAAGGACCCGCCCTTCCTTCCGTTCGTCCCTGCGGACCTGATGCCGGAGAAGTCCCTCATGACCGCGGTGGAGCATCGTGACAGGCTTTTCTATCACCCCTACGACAGCTTCGTGCCCCTGGTGAACTTCCTGAAGCAGGCGGCCAACGACCCGCAGGTACTGGCCATCAAGATCACTCTTTATCGCATAGACAAGCATTCCCCGGTCATCGACGCCCTCATGGAGGCGAGGGAGAACGGCAAGGCGGTGGCCGCGGTGGTCGAGCTGAAGGCGCGCTTCGACGAGGAGAACAACATAGTATGGGCTAGGGCGTTGGAGAACGCCGGGGTGCACGTGGTGTACGGGCTGATGGACCTCAAGGTGCACGCCAAGCTGCTGCTGGTCGTTCGGAAGATGGGGGACAGGATAGTCCGCTACAGCCACATGAGCTCGGGGAACTACAACGCCCAGACATCCCGCATCTACGGCGACATAGGTTACCTCACGGCCGACCAGGACATAGGGGCTGACGTGGCCGACCTGTTCAATTTTTTGACAGGCTATTCGTACAAGGACTCCTACCGGAAGCTGCTGGTCGCCCCGGTGACCCTGAAGGACGAGATGATCGCCAAGATAGACCGGGAGACCGCCCGGCACCTGGAGCATGGAGATGGATACATAGCGTTCAAGCTGAACGGGCTTCTTGACCCGGACGTGATACAGGCGCTGTACCGGGCGTCCCAGGCGGGCGTTCGCGTGGACCTGAACGTGCGCGGCCTCTGCGCCCTGCGACCCGGCGTCAAGGGGCTGAGCGAGAACATCCGTGTGAACAGCATAGTCGGGCGCTTCCTGGAGCACGCCCGCATCTACTATTTCCGAAACGGCGGGGAGGAGGAGGTGCTGCTGGGGAGCTCGGACATGATGCCCCGCAACCTGAAGAGAAGGGTGGAGGTGCTCTTCCCCGTCCTGGACGAGGGATACCGCCGCATGCTCGTGGACAGGATACTTCCCATCCACCTCATGGACAACACCAAGTCCAGGGACATGCTGCCCAACGGGACCTATGTCATGAGGAAGAGGGGAAAAGGAGAGGAGAAGGTGGACTCCCAAGAATGGCTGATAGGGAACCGTGGTTACTGGCACGGGGAGGAGTAGGGGCCATGGAGGAACTGTGCGCATACGGGAGGACCATCATCGCCCAAAGGCTGGAGGCCCTCCTGGCCGAGGTCGACGGGGTGCGCAGGGGGGAAGACATCGAGTGCGTGCATCGCATGCGAGTGGCCTCCCGGCGTCTGCGATCGGCGCTTCGCCTGTTCGGGGATTGCTTCAAAGGGAAGAAGGCCAGGAGATGGCGGAAGGCGGTCAGGGAGGTCACCTCCTCGCTGGGAGAGGCGCGCGACCTGGACGTGCAGATCGATCTGCTCGGTAGCATCTCTGAGGACTGGGAGGGGGAGGAGGCGGTAGGACTCGCCCTCATCATGGAGATGCTGAAGTGCAGGAGGGCTTCCCTGCAACCGGGCGTAATCACGATGATGGACGCCATCGTCGCGGATGACGCGTTCCAGGAGATGGGGTCCGATATCTCCGCGGTGAAGGAGATGGGAAAGGACCTGTCATCGCTGCACCCTTACGCTTTCGCCCATGCCGCGGTCGCGGTCGAGGAGATGATGGAGCACTCCCACTCCGTTCCCGTTTACGAGGACTGGCCGGGACATCACGCCCTGCGCATAGCGGGGAAGCATCTCCGCTATGCCCTGGAGGCCTTCCGGGAGGCCTATCCCGACAGGCTCAACGACGAGCTCAAGGTCCTCAAGGGACTGCAGGACGTGGTGGGAGAACTGCACGATTGCGACGTCTGGTTGCAGCGCTTGCCCGGACTGAGGGAGGAGGCCCCCCTGGCCATTGCGGCCATCGATCGCCTCCAATCGGTGTTCGAGGCTCGCCGGAGGGAGCTGCACGTAAAGCTCGTGGAGCGCTGGTACTGTCTGATGCAAGAACGCTTCATGTACAGGCTATTGGACAAGCTGAAGGGGCGCCGGTCGGTGGAGACATGCCCGGTGAAGGTAGCCCTTATCTCCGACGTGCACGGGAACGCTTCAGCCCTCAAGGCGGTGATGGAAAGCGCCCGAAGCAGAGGTGCCACCGCCTTCCTGAACGCCGGGGACTCGGTGGGCCTCCCAAGACCCGTGGAGTCCCTGCAGATGCTGAGGGAGCGGGACGTGCTAAGCGTCATCGGCAACATAGACCGGGCCGCGCTCAGGGCCGCCGCTGGAAAGAAGGTGCGGGACCGGCAGCTGGAGATGGCGGCGCAATCGATGGGGAAGGAGGACCTTGAATGGCTAGGCTCGTTGCCCGAGGAGCTGCGCCTGGACATATGCGGGCTGACCGTGCTGGTCACCCACGCCTCCCCCGGACAGGAGGCGGAGAAGCTTACCGTGCACACGCCCGATGCCCGGCTGCGCTTCCTGGCCGGAGAGAGCGGGGCGGACATAATCATCACCGGGCATTCCCATGCCCCCATGGCAAGGGATTGCGTCGGGACCCTTTTCATAAACCCGGGAAGCGTGGGGCGACCGCGCGAGGGGCCCGAGGCATCCTACGCCCTGTTGGACCTTCCTGCCCTGCGCGTCGAGCTGCTGAGGGTGGCATACGACTTTGAAGGCGTTGCCGGTGAGCTCCGGGCCCAGGGGTTCAAGGACCTGCCCAGGGAGCTGGAGGAAGGACGGACCAGGGACAAGGTGTTGGAGGCGGGAGCGTGGGCGGAACCGTTGCACGGTGACCGCCGGCACGCGGACCAGGTGAGGACCCTGGCCGCGCTCATCTTTGACGGTACCCGGGGATCGCATCGCCTGGACCCCAAGGACCGCGAGCTGCTTGAGATGGCGGCCATGGTGCATGACGTGGGTTTCGGAGAGGGCGCTGAAGGGCATCAGAGAAGGGCTCTGGACATCGTGATGAAGACGGATATGGATCTCGACGAGGTCGAGCGGAGAATGCTGGCCTGCGTGGCCCGCTATCACGGCCTGCGCTCCCCGCGGCGGGGAGACCGGGTGTTCAAGGAACTGACCGAGTCGGAGCGGGAGAGGGTGGTCAAGCTATCGGCGATCCTGGCCCTGGCGGACGGCCTGGACCGAGGACATGCCTCCCTGGTCGGAGGCCTGGATGTGTCCATCGGGAAGGGTTCCGTGAACATCGTCATACAAGGCCAGGGAGACCTTTCCCTGGAGAGGGAGTGGGGGGCTCGCAAGGGACAGCGCCTCGCCAAAGCCCTCGACCGGGAGGTGATCGTCGTTGACCGAGAATGAGAGGGGAAAGGTGGTGGCATTCCTGGACGTCGGCACGAACTCCGTGCGGCTGCTGGTGGTGCGCATTAACCCCAACCGTTCCTACACCATCATCAGCGAGCAGAAGGAGATGGTGAGGCTCGGCGAGCAGGAGTTCCGGAGCGGGGTCCTGCTGGAGAGCGCGATGGAAAGGTCGGTCAGGGTCCTGAAGAACTTCTGCGACCTTTCCCGGACCTACGGCGTGACCGAGTTCGTGGCCATGGCCACCTCGGCCACCAGGGAGGCCTCGAACCGAGCCGAGCTGGTCGATCGCGTGAAGGAGGCCACCGGGCTGGAGCTGCAGGTCATCTCGGGCAAGGAGGAGGCCAGGCTGATATACATGGGCGTTTCCACCGGCCATCACATCGGCCGCAAGAAGGCCATGTTCCTGGACATAGGAGGGGGGAGCACCGAGCTGGCCCTGGGCGACCAGAGCGAGCATTCATATCTGGAGAGCCTCAAGGTGGGGGCCGTCCGCCTAACCACCATGTTCGTGAAGAAGCCGGACGCGCCTGTACCGGATGCCGTGCTGGCCAAGATGCGCAAGTACGTGAAGAGCTCCCTGGTGCGGGCCAGAAAGGAAGTGCTGCAGGGCAAGGTATCCCTGGCCTTCGGCAGTTCCGGGACCATAGTTAACCTGGGCGAGATCCTGATGCGCCATGACAGCAGCTCGCACCCGGGCGTGATCAGGTACTCCCAGCTGAAGAAGCTGGTCCCGTACCTGGCCGGAATGGACCTGGCGGCCAGGCGCAAGGTGCAGGGCATGAACCCGGACAGGGCCGACATAATCGTGGCCGGGGCGATCATACTGGAAACGGCGATGGACGAGCTTAGGCTCAGCGAGATAGCCGTTAGCCAGCGTAGCATGAGGGACGGCATGCTCCAGGATTACCTGGGCGGCCTGGAGGAGTTCCCGGGCTTCCGGGAGCTTTCCGTGCGGGAAAGGAGCGTCATACAGCTGGGGCGCGCCTGCTCCATAGACGAGGAGCATGCCAGGCGGGTTACGGCCATCGCCCTGGAGCTGTTCGACAGCGCTGCCAAGAAGGGATTGCACACCATGGGAAAGAAGGAGAGGGAGATACTGCAGCACGCGGCCTTCCTGCATGACGTCGGCGATTTCATCTCCTTCAACGACCATCACCTACACTCGCACTACATCATATGCCACGCCGAGCTGCTGGGGTTCTCCAACAGGGAGGTGCTGCTCATGGCCAACGTGGCAAAGCACCATCGGAAGCGAGCGCCGAAGCTCGGGGCGGTCGACCTGCGCGAACTGGACGCCAAGGACCAGCAGGCGCTCGTGCGCCTCTCCACGCTGCTTCGCATGGCGGAGAGCCTGGACCGCTCGCATTCCAACCTGGTGCAGAACGTTCGCTTCAGCAAGGTGACCAAGCGCGCGGTGAAGCTCATAGTCACCGCCAGCGGGGACCCTCAACTGGAGATGTGGCGCATGGAGGAGGACCGCAAGGCGTTCAAAAAAGCCTATGGAAGGGACCTTACGGTGGTTCTTAACAACATCGATGGATGATACGAGGTGAAAGGGCCTTAAGAGGTTTTACCGGCTGTTAGAAAGGACCTTACTTGGTCTTCTTCATTATCTTCATCCAGCCGCCGGACTCGAACACCGCAAGACCCCTCTTGCTGAGGGTCTTCTCGAACTCGTCCCAAGATACGATCTCCAGCCTCGCGTTGTTGCCCTTCGTGAATTGAACTCCGTTGGTGCCCTTTACGCGGCCCGGTTTGAGACCCTTCTTCTTCGCGATGTCCTTGGCCTTGTCTAAGCTGATCTTTTCCATCACCATGGCATGACCTCCGCGATAATCGACCAATCTGGCCTGTTATCCAGTATGTAATGGATATGTTCAATATATAAAATTTATCGCATAAAGGACGAAGACCAGTAATTATTTCTCTTAAATAGTTTAGCCCGTTAACCCTCCCGATCGTCCAGATTTTTATCCTTTCCGGGAGTATTCCGGAAACATGCTGGCCACATGACTGGCCATGTCTGGAAGGGCAGGGATTAAATGCCTTCGCAGGGATTACCTGAGGATAACATGGGGTTGTTCGGTTCCTCCGGCATACGCGGCCTGATAGGCAAGGACATCGACGCCGACCTTGGCGTGCGCATCGGCAGGGCGGTGGGCAGCCTCTCCCGCGCGGTAGTGATCGGAAAGGACCCCAGGACCAGCGGGGACCTGGTGGTGAGCGCGCTCGTGGCCGGGATCATCGAGGCGGGCGCTGAACCCTATCGCGCGGGCATGGTGCCCACGCCCACCTTGGCCTGCGCTGCCTCCCATTTCGATTGCGGCCTGATGGTGACCGCGTCCCACAACCCCCCGGAGTACAACGGGGTAAAGATGTGGAACCCGGACGGCAGCGCCTTCGACGGGGAGCAGACGGAGAATGTGGAGAGGCTGATCGCCGAGGGCGGGAGAAGGGCCCCCTGGAACGAGATGATGCCCGAACGCCTTTGGGAAGGGGCCATCGACGAGCATGTCCATGCCATCCTGGAGGAGGTGGGGCCGGTGGAGCGTCGCCTGGTGATCGATTGCGGCTGCGGGGCCACCGGCCCGGTCAGCCCCCGCTTGTTCCGGGAACTGGGGTGTGACATAGTGACGCTGAACGCCAATCCCGATGGACGTTTTCCCGGCCGGCCTTCGGAACCTTCCGAGGGGAACCTCGGTGACCTGATGGCCCTTTGCAGGGCCAAGGGCGTCATGGGAATCGCGCACGACGGGGACGGGGACCGCATGGTGGCGGTGGACGAGGAAGGCCGCTACGTGAGCGGGGACCGTCTGTTGGCACTGTTCGCCTCGTTGATGAAGGTGAAAAACATGGCCGCCCCGGTGGACGCCTCCATGGTCCTGGACGACATAGTTGGCCGGTCGATCGAACGCACCAGGGTTGGGGACATGTTCGTCTCCGAGGCCCTTAAGAAAAAAGGGCTTCCCTTCGGCGGCGAGCCGTCCGGCACGTTCATATTCCCCTCCGTGAACTACTGTCCGGACGGCATGCTGGCCGGAGCGTGCCTCATTGAACTGCTGGACGGCCGATCCCTGAAGGACATGGTGGGCTCCCTTCCTGCCTACCCGTCCATGCGGGACTCGTTCTCCTTTGACCAATCGAGGAGGGAGGAGATAGGGGCAAGGCTGTCCGAGGAGATCTCCTCCATCGAGGGAGACCTTACCACCGTGGACGGTTACCGCGTCGATCTGGGCTATGGCTGGCTGCTCGTCCGGCTATCGGGAACGGAGCCCAAGGTTCGGCTGACCGCCGAAGCGCGCCAGCGGGAGGACCTGGAGAAGATAACGGACATGGCCAGGGTTAGGGTGCGCAAGGCATTGGACTGAACAGTCATTTAATAGCTGACATCCATTTTCAACCGGAAGGATACCAATGAAAGCACTAATCCTGGCCGCCGGGGAAGGCACCCGTCTCAGACCGCTGACCAGCAACATACCCAAGCCGCTCCTGACCTTGGCCGGGCGGCCTTACCTGGCCCACCTTGTGCAGGCGTTGAGGGACGCCGGGGTGAAGGAGCAGGTCATACTGGTGGGATGGAAGGCCAACCGGGTCAAGGAGTTCTTCGGCGACGGGCGGCAGATGGGTGTGGACCTCAGCTACCTGGAGCAGAAGGAGCGCCTGGGCACCGCCAACGCAATAGGGGTGGCGGAAGATGTCATGGACGGGGACTTCGTGTGCGTGAACGGGGACGTGGTCATGTCCCCGGAGGCGGTGGCCGAGATGGTGTCCGCCTTCGAGAGGGACCGCGTCCCGTTCATGGGAGCGGTGGAGGTCCCGGACCCGCACAGGTTCGGAGTGGTCAAGCAGGACGGCGAGAAGCTGGTCAGCATCATCGAGAAGCCTTCCCGCCCCCCGTCCAACCTGATCAACGGCGGTTTCTTCGGCCTAGGCACCGAGGTATTCGAGCACATACGGAACACCGAGCGCTCCCCCCGCGGCGAGTACGAGTTCACCGATACCCTGAACATGATGGCCTCCCGGACGGACGTCCTGGTGCGCAGGATCAGGGGAGAATGGATGGACGTGGGCTATCCCTGGGAGCTGCTGCGGGCCAACGAGTTCCTCATGGGGCGGCTGGAACGCGACATAGGGGGGGAGGTGGAGGAGGGCGCCGTGCTCAAGGGCGCGGTCGTCGTCGAGGAGGGTGCCTTGGTCAGGAGCGGGAGCTATATCGAAGGCCCCGCCTACATCTCAAATGGCTGCGATATCGGCCCTAACTGCTACATCAGGCCGTTCACCTGCCTCGGAGAGGGCGTCCGTGTCGGCAGCTCGGTGGAGGTGAAGAACTCCATAGTGATGAGGGGGACGCATATCCCCCATCACAATTACGTGGGGGACAGCGTGATCGGGGAGAGGTGCAACTTCGGCGCCGGGACCAAGGTCGCCAACCTGCGGTTCGACGATCGGACGGTCAGGGTCACCGCCAACGGGCGGACCATGAGCACCGGCCGGCGCAAGCTCGGGGTGGTCATGGGGGATGACGTTAAAACGGGCATCAACGCCATGATCGAGCCTGGAACGGTCATATGGGAGAGGTCGGTCATCGGCATGGGTGCCAGGGCCCGGGGGAGCATCGGGCCCAGCAGCAGGTTCTTCTAAAGCTCGACGACCGGCAGCTGCATGCGCCGCCCCCGACCGTCGTAGGCGCGCCAGCTCCCCTCGTCGAAGGGAAGGCATGTTATGACGTGGATGTAGCCGTACCGTCTAAAGAACTCCAGGTCCTCTCTGGACGGCCGGTTGCTGTAGCCGGGATGCGAGTGCACCGTGCCCACTATCGAAAAATCGACGGGCATCATGTGCAGCATGAGGGTGGCCGAGTCCTCTCCCTGCAATGTACCGGGCAGCAGGATGAGCTCCTGTATGACGCCCTCCTCCGCCCTGAGCATGGCCACGAACTCGTTGGGCAGCGAATCGCGCGCGGCCTCGTTTATCATTTCCAGGAGGGCGCGGTCTATGCCCCGCACCTTCAGCATAGCGTCCCCATCAGCTTCTCCCGGGTCCTGCCGTAGAAGCTCTTTCCGAAGCTGACGAAACGCGCCCGGTCAGGGGAGGCCTTGAACTCCACCGTCTCGTTGCCAGCCATCAACATCTCCTGCTGGCCGTCGACCACCACCACGCATTCCTTGGGCCGCACGATCTGAACTGAGATACGGCTGCTGGCAGGGACAACCACCGGCCGGGCGGAGAACTTGAAAGGGGCCATGGGGGCTATCACCAGCGCCTCCACCCGGGGATCCACCAGGGGGGCGCCCAGGCTCATGGCGTAGCAGGTGGAGCCGGTCGGCGTCGCCACCACGATGCCGTCGGCCCTGACGTTCATGGCCATCTCCCCGTCCACGAACACCTGGAAGTGGCGTATCTTGGCCACGTGGGCGGTGTGCAGGACCGCCTCGTTCATGGCATCGAGCATGCGCGTCCCGCCCACGGTGGTCTGCAGCTTGATGCGCTCCTCCAGGTCGTAATGGCCCCGGAGGAGGTTCTCCACGCCCTCCTCCAGCTCCTCCTCGGAGACCACGGTCAGGAAACCGAGGTCCCCGGCGTTGATGCCGAATATGGGCGCCTTGTTGTGCTGCAGCGCCCTGAGTATGGTGCCGTCCCCTCCCACGGTGACCATGATGTCCACGTCCATGTCCTCCAGGAGCAGGCCATCGGTTCTGAACCGGGAGGCCATCCCTTTTTCCAGCAGCACCTCGTGCCCCTCGAGCAGCTCCAAGGTCCTCTTGGCCATGCGCGGGGCGTCGGGTATGTCCATGTTGACGCTCATCCCGAACCTCATCTCAACCACTCCAGCAGGTCCGGGTCGCCGGCGGCCAGGCAATTGGCGCGGTCCTCCAGGTCCAGGGCCATGTCCAGCGTGTTGCCCTCAAGGTCGTAAAGGTCCCCGCCCGCTTCCCTGAGCACAAGGGCGCTGGCGGCGATGTCCACCACCCGCAGCGCTCTCTGGTACACCTCGGAGTGCAGGTAGAACCCGTCGGCAAGACCCGCGGCGACAAGGCACATCTCCAGGGAAGAGCAGCCCATTGAACGGGTCCGCCGGGCCTTGCGCAGCACCCCGTTGGCGGAGGCCGCGGAGAACTTGCCGAGATACACGAACAGCACTGAGCTGTCCTTGTGGCACTTGCGGACGTGTATGGGCCTACCGTTCCAGGTGGCCCCCTTTCCCTTCTCGGCGTAGAACAGGTCCCCGGTGACCAGGTTCCTGACGATGCCGTGGGTGGCGTCGTTCATGCTTTTGGTGCATACGGCCAGAGAGACGCTGTAGAAAGGTATGCCCATGAGAGCGTTGTACGTTCCGTCCACCGGGTCCATGACCAGCGTCCTTTCGTACCCCCTGTCCACGAACCCCGCCTCCTCGCTGAGAACGTTCAGGGGGACGCCCCTGTCGTCCATGAGCCGGAGCAGGAGGTCCTCGGCGGCCTGGTCGATGCGGCAGGTGGGCGTGCCGTCCGCCCCCATGCCCACCTCGGCGGACCTGTCGCTGAAGGCGCATTCCCGATCTATCCCTTCGGCCACCGAGGCGGCCAGCCATTCAAGCGTTTCCCTCATCCCCCTGGATATTGGCGTGGGGTTATTCATAATTGCGCCAGTAAAAACGGTAAATACGGAAGAAGACGTTCCCTTCACGCCCCAGGCGGCAGAGTGATCCATTGGGAGAACGAATTATCTCGTTGGCGGAGAAGGGAGATATCGAGGAGATAGGTGGCAAGGCCCGCAACCTCATGGACCTGCTGGTGGCCGGATTTCCGGTTCCGGAGGGCTGGGTCGTGAGCACCATCGCCTATGATAACTTCCTGGACAGGAACGGACTGAGAGAGCGCATCTCGAAGGCCCTGGGGGACCTGGACTACAGGGACGCCGTGAAGGTGGTACGCTGCGCGGAGACCATCCGAAGCTGGGTATTGGAGGCGGATATGGACCCCGACATCTCGACGCGGCTGCTGGAAGAGACCGAACCCTATGGGGGTTCGGGACTGTGGGCGGTGCGCTCCTCCGCCGTGGCCGAGGACCTGGAGCAGGCATCTTTCGCCGGGCAGCAGGACACGTACCTCAACGTCACCAGGGAGAGGCTGGTGGACAGCGTGAGGAAATGCTGGGCCTCGTATTGGAACGACCGGGCCATGGAGTACCGCCATGACAAGGGCATTGGGCACCTGGACGCCGGCATGGCCGTGGTCGTGCAGCGCATGGTCAACGCCGATTCCTCGGGCATCATGTTCACCTCCGACCCCATAACCGGGGAGGAGAAGATAATCATAGAATCCAGCTGGGGGCTGGGAGAGTCCATCGCCTCCGGCCTGGTCACACCGGACCGCTTCGTCTGCGAGGCCTCCACCGGAGAGGTGAAGGAATCAAAGATCAGCAGCAAGGCCCAGGCCATATTCCTGTCATCGGAGGGGGAGAAGGTCATGGACGTGCCCGAAGCGGAGAGGAACCGGCCGTCTTTGACCAGGGGAAAGGTGGAGCTGGTCGCCAAGCTGGGCATGAAGCTGCACCAGCACATGGGCGCCCCGCAGGACATAGAGTGGGCGGCGGAGGGGGACAAGATCTATTTGCTGCAGTCCCGGCCCATCACCACCATCGGCGGCGACCTCACGCTGTGGACGCGCGGTTACGGGGACGAGTACTGGGCGGACGTCACCTCGCCCCTGTTCTTCTCCATACTCGGCCCCTGGTTGACCAAGTACGTCAACTGGGAGGGCAGCGCGATAATGGGCTACAAGGAGCTGACCAACAAGCCGCTGCTGAAGATACACAAGGGCCACGTCTACTTCAACGCCGAGGTGCTGGAAGGGATGCTCATGTACAATCCCAAGTTCTCCCGCACCAAGGAACTGCTGAACTACTTTCCGGAAAGGGACCAGCAGCGCATAGCCAATGCCGACTTCCGCACGGGGAAGAGGGTCCTTGCCATGCTGCGCACGGCGGTGCTCGACTGGGACGGGAACATACTGCGCACGGACAAGGCCTACAAGAGATGGGCAGCCCGGTTCATGAGGTGGGCGGAGGAGTTCGACGCTCGCGACCTTTCCGCGATACCGGACGACAAGCTAGAGGATGTCATCTGGGAGATGGAGGACCAGCTGGTGAAGCATTACCGGCTCATCCGATACGGAATGGTCGGGCACTCCATAGGCATGAACATGATCATGAAGCGCTGGCTGCAGGACTGGATAGGTGATGACAAGGGCATACTCTACTCCAAGGTGATCAGCGGGCTGAAGGGCAACAAGACCATAGAGACGAACATAGCCCTGAACCTGCTGGCCGATCGCGCCCGTTCCGACGCCTACGTCCAGAGCAAGGTGCTGGGGCTCAGCTCGGAGGACGTTCTCGTCCAGATGCGCTCTGACGAGGGGATGTCCTCCTACGCCAGGGAATTCGATTCTTTCCTGAAGGAGTACGGGCACCGCTCTCACACCCGCGAGATCTACTTCCCCCGCTGGGGGGAGGACCCCCGACTGGTGGCGGACATCGTTCGCTCGCTGCTGTCCTCCCCGCCGGTGGACCTGGAGGACCTGGAAAGGCGCAAGATCAGGGAAAGGGAAGAGGTGGAGAAGGAGATACTGGTCAAGATAAAGGGGGTAAAGCGGGGATGGCTGAAGGCCCGCATGTTCAAGGTCATACTGGGCTTTGCCCAGACCTATCTCATGTTCAGGGAGAACCAGCGCTATTACCTGGACCACATACTGCACCGCCAGCGCCGGGTGTACGTGGAGTTCGCCCGCCGCTTCTTGGAAAAGGGGACGATAGAAAGGGAGGAGGACATCTTCTTCCTGTCCAAGGAGGAGATATTCGCCCTGGCCAAGGGCGAGGGCAAGGATGCCCTGGAGAAGGTCCCCGCGCGCCGCAAGGAGTTCGTGGACTGGAGGGGGGAGCTTCCGCCCAAGTTCCTGAAGGGCACGGTGGAGTTCGACGATACCGTAAAGGTCGTTGAGAACTCCGCACAGCTCACCGGGACCTCGGCCAGCCCGGGCGTGGCCACCGGCCCGGTGCGGGTCGTCGATTCCATAGAGCAGCTGTCGGAGGTGAGGGAGGGGGAGATACTCGTGACCTCCAACACCGACCCCGGCTGGACGGCCGTTTTCTCGAAGATCGCCGGCCTGGTCACGGAGACCGGCGGCATACTGTCGCACGGGGCGGTGGTCTCCCGGGAGTACGGCATTCCGGCGGTCACCGCGGTGAAGGGAGCAACGAAAATCTTCATAACGGGTCAGAGGATAACCCTTGACGGCAACGAAGGCCTGATATACATCAGGGAAGGATGATTCCAGTGGAAACCGACATTATTCACGAACATGGCGAGCAGAAGAACTGGAACGAGAGTTTCTATTTCAGCTTCTATGACCGCGGAAACGACATCTGCGGATTCCTGCGCCTAGGCCTGAAACCCAACAAGAACGAGAAGATGCTGTTCTGCTTCTTCATGATGCCCGACGGTTCCTTGGTAGGCACCAAGGAGAGCGTGGAGTTCGACGAGGCGACCCTGAGCATGAAGGGGGTCACCTTTACCAAGGTGGAGGACGAGAAGGTCTGGAACCTGGCGTTCGACGGAGAGCTCCCGGTGCACAACAAGGGAGAGGACAGCGTGGCCAAGGTCAAGTTCGACCTGCGCTTCGAGGGAACGAACCCGATGTTCAACTACCGCGAGTGCGTGACCTCCGACAAGGAAGCGTTGGCGGCGGCAGTGGCCTCCGAGCACATGGAGCAGATGGGCAAGGTGCTGGGCAACTTGAAGGTCGACGATCGCGAGTACTACATCAAGGCGCTCGGAGAGAGGGACCATTCCTGGGGAGAGCGCGATTGGACCGCCCCAAGGGCCTGGGTATGGCTCACCTGCCAGGTCAGCGAGGACTTCGGGTTCAACGTCACCAAGCTGTACATGGACAAGGGGGACATCGACGCTGGCTTCATCTACGTGGACGGGGAGAACATTCCCCTGGTGAAGATCGACATGGTGACCGAGTACGACGCTGACGGCAGCCCGAACACCCTGTTCATGGCCATGTACGACAAGGACGGCGTGGTGTACGGCGTGAAGGGAGAGGTGAAGAAGAAGGCCATCATGGAGTTCAAGGGCGAGAACGACCGCGGCTCCATCATGTTCGAGACCTTGGCCAAGTACCGCATCGATGACGGCGAGGATGCTGGCTACGGCATAGCCGAGTACCTGCTCAGGAAGTGAACGGGCGCATCCCCCTGATCATCCCGGTCAGGGAGATGCTGGAGCAGTACATGTCCGCCAGCTTCCTGGCCTCGGGGACGGGCACCCCGTCCCTTACCAGGGCGAGGTAGAACCTTTTCCCCTCCGCCCGGGCCCTGCGGCGCATGCGCAGGTAGGCGATGCCCAGGCCGAACAGCAGCCCGGGAACGGCCGCGGCGATGTAGATGATCGCCTGGCCATCTTCCTTTTGCTTCTGGGTCCTGACCATGCCATCCCTCAATCCTCTTTCTTGCTCGCTCCGCTAACTATGTTCTTGAGCATGCCGCCCAGGCTCAGGTTGGACATGTAGTCCTTGGTGAGCTCGAATGCCTGCTCGTTGCTCATGCCCGCGTCCCTCAGGGCCTTGTAGAAGGCCGCCACGGATTCCCCGAACTTGGTTCCCTCCTGCGCCCCGTACAGCACCTTGGTGATATTGTCCAGCAGCTTCGGCACCTGCTCGGAGAGCACGGTGAACATCTGTCTCAACTGTTCCGGGTCCGGCATATCGTTGTCGCTCATGTCCTCACCTCGTCATCAGGGTATTTCGCACCTGCCCCTGCACCTCGATATTCAGCAACTTCCACGTTCCACATTTTGCCATGCACCTTCCTATGCCCGGTCACCCTACTTGGTGAGACCGAGCACCTGTGACCACCTCTTGACCAGGTCCTCCGACAGTCGGTAGGACCTCTCGTTCCGTCCGGCCTCCTCGACCAGTAGCCCTGCTTTCGCAAGCTCGCCCAGCTTGTCGCGGACTATGCGGCGGGAGGAGCTGCCTCGCCTTCCCTTGAGCTCGTCGGTGAGCTGTGATATGTTCAGCCCGGGTCGGTCCAGCAGTATTCGCAGAATGTCCTTGGAGATGGGGTCCTTGACCTCCGGGACTATGGTGTCGACGGACACCACCCCGTACCTCTGGTAGAGGTCCATCAGCCGGAAGTACTTGCCCACCGTCTCCTGGAACGTGGCCAGCTGGGATACCAGCTGGGAATAGGGGACGGAGACCTGGCGTATGGTCTCCTCAAGCTGAGCGATGCGCTCGGTCAGCTCCTGGATGCGCTTGGCATCGTCCGTCCCCGCCACGGGTCATCATACCCCGGTGAAACGATTAATATTTTATCGCATATGGAGAGGCCATGGGCGAGGCGAAACTGCGAGTGGAGACGACCGCTTTCCCGGGGGTGTTCCGGTCCGGGAACATGGTCCTGACAAGGAACCTCGCCCCTGGCAAGCGCGTGTACGGCGAGAGGCTTTTCTCTCAGGACGGAGAGGAGTACCGGGAATGGGTGCCGGACCGCAGCAAGCTGTGCGCCTACATCAGGAAGGGCGGTTCCGCCTTCCCCTTCCGGCCGGATTCCCACGTGCTATACCTGGGTGCATCCAGCGGGACCACCCCCAGCCACGTCTCCGACATCGTACCGCAGGGCAGGGTGTACGCGGTGGAGATATCCCCCCGCATGTTCCGGGACCTGGTCGGGGTCTGCGAGGACCGCCCGAACATGATGCCCATACTAGGCGACGCCACCAAGCCGGACGATCTGTCCTTTCTGGTGGAGAGGGCGGACGTGGTCTACCAGGACGTGGCGCAGAAGAACCAGGCCGGAATGTTCGCCAAGGCCATGAAGCGCTTCTCCGCGCCCTGCGGGATGCTCGCGGTCAAGGCCCGGTCGGAGGATGTGTCCCGGGACCCGCGGCATGTGTTCCAGGAATCGGCCGCCTACCTGAGGAAGGAGGGTTTCAAAGTGTTGGAGATAACAGACCTGGAGCCTTTCGAAAAGGACCACGCCATGATCGTTGTGGAGAGCTAGCGTCACAGCCCCTTCTCGAGGCAAACCCCCCAGTCCTTTACATCCTTGCGCCCGGTGCAGGGAACCTTGACGTACCCTAGCGAGGCGTACAGGGCTATGGCCCCCGATTGCAGGTAACCGGTATCCACCATCACCCGCCGGTAGCCGAGCTCGCCGGCCTTGGCCTCCAGCTCCCTCATGAGTTGGCGGGCTATGCCCTTCCTCCTCCAAGCGGGGGAGACGTACAGGCGCTTGATGATCCCCGTCACCTCGTCCCATGGCCTGAGGCCGCCGCAGGCTACGGGGGCACCGCCCGAACGCGCCACCAGGAAGGCCGCCCGGGGCACGGTGAACTCCTCCTGAGGAGGGGGGGAGGTGGTCACCTCTCCGTACATGCTGTCGATCTCCCTGCGCATCTCCCAGAGCATCTCGATCGCCTCCGGGAGAAAGGGGTCCGCAGCGCCGATGACCACTGAACCGACCCCCGGAACGGGCGTGCCATCGTCCTCGTTTCCCATGACCTGTGCAGGAACGGGAATCAGATAAATAGCCATAGCCCCTCTAGGGCCGTTCGTGATGGAGCGATGATCGTCTGCCCAATGTCTACGCCATAGGATTCCAAGGGGACCGCTTTCTCATGGTGTACAATCCCAGACGCGGAGGCTGGGAGATGCCCGGAGGCAAGCTGGAGGAGTTCGAGACGCCGCTGGAGGGAATAGTCCGGGAGTACCGCGAGGAGTGCGGCTTCGAACTGGGCGTCCTGGACTGCCGCCCCATGGGAGAGGTGGTGGTCTTCGCAGGGGTCCTGAAGGACCGCCGGGGAGAGGCGGAGATGGGCTGGGAACTGATGGACGACCTCCCGCATGACCTGGCCTTCCCGGAATGCGAGTACCGGGAGCAGATCGCCTGGGCCAGGGAGGCCGTGCGCAACAGGCTGGGAAAGTGTCTAACCATTAAATAGTAGGAGTGAAATAGACGGTCACTTCGCCGCCACCAACGAAGTAAACGATTTACGATATCAACACAGGATGATGTTCACATGGCAAGAATGCACGCCAGGAGAAGGGGTTCCTCCCGTTCCAGGAGGCCCCTGCTGACCGAGAACCCCGAGTGGGTCCCGCTGTCAAACGAAGAGGTAGTAGAAATGGTGGTCAAGCTGGGAAAGGAAGGCATGACCAGCTCCAAGATAGGCGTGGTCCTGAGGGACCAGCATGCCGTGCCCAGCGTGAAGCTGGCCACCGGCAAGAGCATCATGGAGATACTGAACGAGAACGACCTTTCCCCCAAGCTCCCCGAGGACCTGATGGCCCTCATGAGGAAGGCCATAAACCTGAACGTTCATGTTCAGAGGGGCAACCGCGGCGACATATCCAACCGCCGGGGGCTGCAGCTCGTGGAGTCCAAGATCAGGCGCTTGGTGAAGTACTACAAGGGCAAGGACGTACTGCCTTCGGACTGGAACTACTCCCTGAAGAACGCCGAACTGCTCATCGAGTGAGTGGGACATGGACGCCAGCGTCCTTCCGGAAAACCTCTTAGATCGCTTTTCCTTAGCCGCGGCCGCTGTGCGCGCCTGCACCGAGGCCCGGGTTTTTTCACACAACGATGCGGACGGCATTGGCGCCGCCAGCGTTCTGACCTCCATGCTGGCTCGGGCCGGCAAGGGATCGCAGGCCACCATGCTCAAGGGCTTCGACCTTCCGACCATACAGGGCGGCTTGGTGCAGGGGATCGACCTGCTCATAGTGGCCGACATGGGGTCCAGCGACCTCACCGCCCTGGAAGGGCTGGGCGTCAAGACCATCGTGCTGGACCATCACCGGCCTGAGAAGGACTCGGAGGTAGTGATGCACCTGAACCCCTCCGTGCTCAAGGTCGATGGCGCTCGTTACGCCTGCGCGAGCACCCTGTCGATGCTGCTGGCAGTGACGGTCGATGATAACAACTGGGACCTGCTGCCCATGGCCTTCGCGGGAATGGTCGGCGACCGCCAGCACATGCAGGGGCTGAGCGGGGTGAACGCCCACCTTTTCATCGAGGGGAGCAAGAAAGACCTGGTCCAGGAGAGGAAGGGGTCCCTGCTCCCTCCGGGACCGGTTGGGGACGGTCTCTTGAGGAGCGCACACCCCTTCATAAGGGGGGTGAGCGGCGACACCCAGGGAATGGCCAGGCTGCTGCAGGAAGCGAACATCAGGGCAGAGAGCACCTGGGATGGACTGGACGAGGCGGGAAGAAGGCGGCTGTCATCCCTGATATCGTTGCGCTTGCTTGAACAGGGATGCTCCCTGGGCAGCCTCGAGGATGAGCTGGCCCCCGATTACTTCTTCCCGAAGGACAGTTCACGGGCATACCACCTCACCCGCCTGGTCAACGCCTGCGGGCGGGTCGACGAGACCGCGCTTGGATTGGCCGCGCTCCTGGGCGAGAAGGAGGCCAGGGAAAGGGCTGAATCCCTGGTCAAGGACTATGATGACATGCTGCTCGACGCCGCCAAACGCACGGCGGAGCGGGGAATTTCCAAGGAGACCGCCATCCAGCATTTCGAATCACCGCACAGGGAGGTCTCCAGCGAGCTGTGCGGGCTGGTGATGCAATGGATCGGCGACCAGGACAAGGCGACCATCTGCCTCACGCGCATGGACAAGGACATCAAGGTCTCCTCGCGGGGGAACCGGAAACTTGTGGACAAGGATGGACTGGACCTGTCGGTGGCCATGAAGGAGGCCGCCGCCTCCGTGGGCGGAGTCGGCGGCGGTCACAACATAGCCAGCGGAGCGACGATACCGCTTGGCAAGAGCATTGACTTCATTCAGGCCCTGGACGAGATCGTCGCGAGACAGACGGGACGGGTCAGCGCCAAGTGACCTCCACCTGATCGGTGCGGAAGCGCTGGTCGACCGTGGTCGTTTCCAAGGGGTGCTCTATTCCGGCCTTGTGCATGACGAGCCCGGTCCAGGCGATCATGGCCCCGTTGTCCATGCACAGCGTTCGGTCGGGAACGAACATGCGGGCGCCCCTCGCTTCGGCCATGTCCTGGACCATGCGCTGCAGGCGCTTGTTCTGGACCACGCCGCCGCCCAGCAGCACCTCCTCCTTCTCCACGTGGGCCATGGCGCGCTCGGTGACCTCGGTTAGCATGGAGAAGCATGTCTCCTGCACGCTGAAGCATATGTCCTCCACGCGCTCCCCCTTGTTGCGGTGGGCGACCGCGGCGGTGAGTATGCCGGAGAAGGCCATGTCCATGCCTTTGACCGAGTACGGAAGGTCCAGAAGCTTGCCGCCCTGGGCTGCGGCCTTCTCTATCTTGGGCCCGGCGTAGTAGCCGAGGCCGATCTCCCTGCCGAGCTTGTCCAGCATGTTGCCGATGCCGATGTCGAGCGTCTCACCGAATATGCGGTAGCGGCCGTTGGCGAAGGCTATGACCTGGGTGTTCCCTCCTGACGCGTACAGAAGGACGGGGTCCCGGGCCGCGGTCTTGATCCTTCCTATCTCCAGATGGGATATGCAGTGGTTGACGCCTATGATGGGGACGCCCAGGCTCAGCGACAGCGCGCGGGCGCCGGTGGCCACCGTGCGCAGGCAGGGCCCCAGTCCCGGCCCCTTGGAAAAGCATACCAGGCCGATGTCCTTGAACTTCAGTCCCGAACCCTCCATGGCCTGGCGGACCAGGGGGACCAGGCGCTCGGCGTGATGGTTAGCGGCCTCGCGGGGATGTATTCCGCCCTCAGCGGGGCGGTACATGTCCATCTCGTTGGCAAGGACGTTGCCTTTATCGTCGACTATGCCCACGCCCACGGTGTGGGCGGTCCCCTCTATGCCTATGCAGTACATTGCCCTTGGACTCAGGCCAGCTCCTTCAACTTGTTTATGATGATTATGGCCCCCTCGTACACCACGTCATCCACCACCAGTATGGGCAGGTTCTTGTTGAGCAGTTCGTAATAGGCAGCCTCGGCCAGCCCGTCGGCCTCGGAGGTGTTCACGATGCGGGGGCTTACCCCCTCGGGCATGTGGCACTTGACATAATCGCACTTCTGGCAGTCAGGCTTGGTGAAGAGGATGATCTCGGTCATTTAGCTCATCGGATGCAAGAAAGAGCTAGTAATAAAAATTTGCCTGAGAAACAGAGATACCAGACTATGGATGCTGGACGCCTGTGCGACGAAAGGCATATCAATTAGAACAACTTACGCCCAATTCCAAGGGCTCATGGTCTAGCGGTTATGACGTCTCCCTGACACGGAGGAGGTCTCCGGTTCAAATCCGGATGAGCCCACTTACGATCACAAGCGATCGAGCTTCTTTCGATCGGACAGGGATTTTCGTTCGATCGTCCATATTCGGTCTTTCGTTCTCGTCCAGCGGCGTGAGGGGATTGTGCTCAACCTCCCACGGATGTCCATCAGGGTCCTGGAAATGGATATGATAGCCGCCCCAGAAGGCCTTGAAGGAGCTTCAGGCAAGGTTCGGCCCGCGCGCCATGCGCATCGACAGCGGGGGAACCCTATCGTCCATGATGCTCAAGGAAGGATCGATCGACGAGATCAGCGTCATGCTCGGTCCGTGCATCGTTGGAGGTTCGAACCGCGTCCACTTCATCGATCCCGCCATGTCGGAACTGCCCAGCGCCATTGCGCTCAGGCTCAGGCAAGTGGAGGGACTGGAGAATAATATGATCTGGCCTAATTATGATGTAGTGAAGAGAAGAACGAGGTGAGCGCCCCGCTCAGAGGGACGGCTCGATCACGTACTTGCACATGTTGAAGCCGACGCCGAAGGTGTCCTTCTCCACCACCCGCAGGGGCATCTGCAGCCTCTCCTCGAATATGGACTCCAGTATCCCCTCGTTCAGCAGGCAGAGCGTCTTTCCCACGTCCGGGGCCTTGGAGCAATCGTACTCGTCCCTGATGATCAGGGTCACCGGGTGCAGAGAGAAGACGACCAGCTCGCCCATGTCGTGCATCATGTAGAAGTCCTTGATCTCCTTGATCAGCCCTTCCACGTCGTTCGATTTCATCCGGGTGGATATCTCCGCGCCCATCTGCCGGCCGATGTCCTTGAGCACGGGGTCCATGTTGAAACCGATGGCTTCCATGCCTATCACGATGGAGCGTATGGTCCCCTTCAGGAAGGTGCTGGGGTTCCCGATAGACCTGCCTATGGTGCTGCACACCGCCTTCTTCAGGTCCTCCCTGGGAACTACCGAGCTTCCCACCGGGCGGGATATGACATAGAATATCTTGCGGCGATTGTCATCAGGGTCGTCCCGATATCCGATCAGGCCCTCCTTCACCATCTTGTCAAGATGTACCGATAGAGTGCTTTGCGCCTTGCCAGTGAGCACGGCGATCTCGGATAGGCTGAGGTCCCTCCTCTGCAGCTCGCTCAATATCTTCTGTCGGACAGGGTTGGAGATCTGTCTCAGTCCGGTGGTCGTTGAATAAACGTCGAAGTCCGTGGTCCTGCTGGGCAGAGGTATCGCCGGATTACTGATTATGGCTCGGTCTAATTAAATGTATCGTAAGGTTACGAACTATCGCCCCCGGCATAACTTAATTAGATTGCCGACCCTCCCGTGAACGAGAGAAGATGAAGATAAGGATCGACGGCAAGGTCAGCGACATCAGGGCGGTCTGGTGCGATGAAGGCGTGGTTCGCATGTTGGACCAGAGGATGCTCCCTCACCGGGTCGAGGTGCGGGGTTTCCGAGACCATCACCAGGTGACCGAGGCTATAAGGGACATGACCGTGCGGGGAGCCCCGGCCATAGGCGTGGCCGCAGCCTACGGGATGATGCTGGCCGCAAACAACGGCGAGGACCTGGACAAGGCCGCCAAGGAGCTGAAAAGCGCCAGGCCCACCGCCTTCGACCTGTTCTTCGCCGTGGACCGCATGCTTGAGCGCGTTCGGAACGGCGACGGCCCGACGGAGGCGGCGGAGGAGTACGCCGCGACCATCGTGGAAAGGTGCCGTCTGATCGGCGAGCATGGCGAACGGCTGATCAAGGACGGGGACCGCATAATGACGCACTGCAACGCCGGCGCCTTGGCGACCGTGGACTGGGGCACGGCCTTGGCACCGATAAGGGCGGCCTGGCGCAACGGAAAGGATATCTTCGTCTACGTGTCCGAGACCCGCCCCAGATTGCAGGGCATGAAGCTCACGGCGTTCGAGCTGCTGAACGAGGGCATACCGCATGCCATCATCCCGGACGGCGCTTCCGGGCACTTCCTCAGGGAAGGCGTGGACATGATCATAGTGGGAGCGGACCGCATAGCCGCCAACGGGGATTTCGCCAACAAGATCGGCACCTTCGAGAAGGCGGTGCTGGCCAAGGAGCTTGGTGTTCCTTTCTACACCGCCGCCCCGCTGTCGACGTTCGACCTTGGCATCGAGAGAGGGGAGGACATACCCATAGAGTACCGGGGAGAGGAGGAGGTCACCGTGGTGGACGGCGTTCGCATCGCTCCGCAGGGCTGCAAGGCTCTGAACCCCGGCTTCGATGTCACCCCGGCAAGATATCTCAAGGGCATAATCACCGAGAGTGGCGTTATTAGGCCGGAGGACGTCGCGCGCAAATTGAAGGGGGCCAGGCTGTGAAGCGGGCGGGCATGGACGTCGTTCGTTACGGAAGGCTGCTCTACGAGAGGGGGCTCACCAGCGGCACCGGTGGCAATATCAGCGCTCGCGTCGGCGATCTTATGGTCATCACCCCGTCGGGGTCCTGCAAGGGCATGCTGGACCTGACCGAACTGGTGACGGTCGATATAGCCACCGGCGAGGCCGTCAGCGGCCGGCCGTCCATGGAGACCCCTTTCCACCTGACCGTCTACCGCAAGAGGCCGGACGTGATGGGAGTGGTGCACGTGCATGCCCGATTCTGCACCGCGATGGCCTGCGCCGGGCTCCCGGTGGACCCGGCCCTGACGCCCGAGGGACTGATGGTGTTGGGAAGAAGGGTTCCCCTGATACCCTACGCCACCCCGGGGACGGACGACCTGGCAGTGATGCTGGGAAGGGAAGTGGAGGGTTCGAACTCCTTCCTGCTGGAGAACCACGGAGCGATCTCCGTGGGGAAAGACCTCAAGGACGCTTTCCATCGCATGGAGACGCTTGAGGCGCATGCCGAGCTCCAGTACAGGCTGGCACTGCTGGGGAAGGGAAGGTCCCTGCCGGAGGACGAGGTCCGGCGCATACTGAGGGAGTGATCCAATGATACTTGTTACCAAATGGTTCGGGGTGTTCCTGTGCGAGGGCGAGGAGGTCCGCCGGTTCAAGCTGTTCGAGAAGGAGCCGAAACTGGTCGCCCGGAAGCTGGCTGCCGTCCAGCGCGGGGAGATCCTCCCGGAGGAGAGGGAGCTGGCCGTCAAGCGTATGAAGGTGGCCGACGCCAGATTGAAGCCCCTGGGAAAACCCATGGTATTCGATTCGTCCTTCATAAGACCGGAGAACTACGGGCTGACCCCGGACCTGATGCAGAAGGTGATGCTGGAGCTCGGCAAGATCAGGGTCAGGGAACCCCTGAGCGAGGACCGCTCCATCGCCCAGGCGATACGCGCGACGGACGATCTCATCGAGGAGATAAACCTGCTCAGCGAAAGGCTGCACGAGTGGTACGGGGTGTACTTCCCGGAGCTCGGGGACTTCGCGGTGGACGCGGAGTACGCCCGCCTGGTCTCCGAGATGGGGGACCGCCAGGTGATAATGGACCATCTGGGGGTGTCCCTGGAATCGGTCGGAACCGACCTGGTGGAAAGGGACCTGGAGGTCATACGCGGGCTTGGCGGAACGCTGTACGAGCTTTACAGGAGGAAGGAGGCCTTGGACGCCTTCATCCTGGAGGGAATGGACAGGGTCGCTCCCAACATGTCGGCGCTGCTGAACCCCAACCTGGCCGCCCGGTTGATATCCCTGGCCGGGGGACTGCAGCGCTTGGCGAAGCTGCCATCGTCCACCGTTCAGCTTCTAGGCGCCGAGAAGGCATTGTTCCTGCACCTGCGATCGGGCAAGCGCCCGCCCAAGCACGGTGTGATATTCCAGCATCCCTGGGTGAACCGGTCGCCGTACTGGCAGCGGGGAAAGGTGGCGCGCAGCCTGGGAGGGAAGATCAGCATAGCCGCCAAGGTTGACGCCTACCGCGGGGAGTTCATCGCCGACAAGCTGAAGGAGCAGATGGAGAGGCGCGTCGCCGAAATAAAGGAGAAGTACCCCGACCCGCCGCGCCGGGAGCAACGCCAGCAAGGTCGACCGCAGCAGAGGAAGGGGAAGGGCCACAGATATTACGAGAACCACCGCCGATGATAAATTATATAAACGTACCGTTGGTTCCCTCCAGAGGTAGCTATGTCGTGGACTCAACAGGAAGTCAGGGAGCTCAAGGAAGGCAGATACATGCTCATAGACGGGGAGCCCTGCAAGATCATCAATATATCCACCTCCAAGCCTGGGAAGCATGGAGAAGCGAAATCTAACATCGATGCCGTGGGCATCTTTGACAACCGCAAGCGCAGCATCGTGCATCCGGTGAAACACAAGGTGCAGGTGCCCATGATAGACAAGCGCAAGGCACAGGTGCTTTCCATCACCGGGGATGAGGTGCAGCTAATGGACCTGGAGACCTACGAAACTTTCCAGTTGCCCATACCTGAGGAGTACAAGGGCCAGCTCAACTCGGGGGAGGAGATCATGTACATGATCGCCATGGACCGCCGCAAGATCACCAAGGTGTGATCGGTCCCACCGCTCATGGCCCGCAGCGACTCGTTCGCACTGGCCAATTCCACCTTTGAGGAGGCGGAGTTCGTCATCATCGGGGTGCCTTACGATGGCACCACCCGCCTCCGCTCCGGCACCCGCAAGGCCCCCAACGCGATACGCAAGGCTTCCCGGATCTTCGACCCTTATCTTTTCGAGCATGATCTGGACATGTCCTCGGTCATGGTGCATGACGCGGGCGATCTGGACTGCGGCTCGTCCTGCGAGGACATGTTCGAGGCCGTGGAGAGGGAAGCGTCGAAAGTGGTCAAGGCAGGAAAGTTCCCCATCATAATGGGAGGGGAGCGCAGCATCACCTACCCGTTCGTCAAGGCGTACCGGAAGGTCGGCGTCATATCCATAGACGCGCACCTAGACTTCCACGTTCAAGGCGACCGCAAGTTCGACCATTCCTGCACCATGCGCAAGGTGGCCGACGTGGTCGGCATAGAGAACGTGGTGCCGTTCGGCGTCCGTTCCATATCCAGGCAGGAGCTTGACCAGGTGCTCCCTAACTACGTTGACGCCTACCAGATACAGGAGGGAGGGGTCATGGACTCCTGGAAGAAGGTGCTGAACATGATGAGGAGGGAGAGCGTGCTCCTCAGCCTGGACATGGACGGCATCGACCCTGGTTTCGCCCCGGGGACCTCGCGCCCGGAGCCGTTCGGCCTCACCGGTTACGAGGTCAAGCGCTGCATCGACATGCTGGGCGGCCGAATGGTCGGTTTCGACGTCTCTGAAGTGCTTCCGTCGCACGACCCAGGGGCCACGGCCGCTCTGGCGGCTCGCATGATCATGGAAGTGGTGGCCATCGTGCACACCAGAAATGGTGAGTGACGATGGACCTGGGGCCGCTCGTGTCCTCTTTCATACTTATATCACTGACCGAGCTGGGCGACAAGACGATGATAGCGGTCATCACGCTGTCCTCCAAGCGCTCCAAGCTGGAGGTGTTCGCGGGAGCCATGCTGGCGCTGATAGCCCTTACGGCCATGGGAGTGGTCGTGGGAGAGATCCTGTTCCAGACCGTGCCGTCATGGGTCGTAGGTTTGGCCGCGGGGATCGTTTTCATCCTGTTCGGAGCGCTCACCCTCTCGCGCCCGGAGAAGGAGGAGGCGAAGCGGGAAACCTATCGCTGGGGAGGTTTTCTTGCCTCCTTCGGACTGGTGGCCCTGATGGAGCTGGGGGACCGCAGCCAGATCTCGGTGGTGACCCTTGCCGCTGAGTCCGGGGAAGCCCTGCTGGTGTTCGCCGGCGCCGTGCTGGGGTTCCTGTGGCTGACCGCCCTCGGAGCGTATTTTGGCAGGGCCGTGGGGGAGAGGGTGCCGAAGCGATACGTCCGCATAGGCAGCGGCCTGGTGTTCCTGGTCTTCGGCGCGTTGTTCCTGCTGAGGCTGCTTTGAGCGTTACTCTTCCAGCAGTTCCCTGAGCACCTTCTCGCACTCGTCCCCGCAGCGCTTGGCGATGTCCTCGTCCTTACCCTCGGAGAACACCCTGAATATTGGCTCCGTTCCCGAGGGGCGCACCAGGCTCCACCCTCCGTCGAAGAACACCTTTACGCCGTCGGTGACGTCCGTTCGCTGGTCGGCGAAGTAGGCCTCCACCTGCTCGAGCACCCATTCCTTCTTGTCCTCAGGACAGGCCAGCTTCCTCTTGTCCAGGCAGTACATGGGAACCTCTTCCAGAAGCTGGGACAGGGGGCCTTTGGTGGCGATTATCTCCAGCATCTTGGCCATGGCCATGGCCGCGTCCCGGCAGTGCTGGTGCTGCGGGAAGATGAGCCCGCCGTTCTCCTCGCCTCCGAAAACCGCCTGCACCTCCATCATTCGCCTGGCTACGATGGGAGCGCCCACCTTGGTGTAAAGGACCTGCCCGTTGTGGCTGCGGACCACCTCCTCCAGGCAGGAGGACGTGCTCACTGGCGTCACCACTATGCCGCCCCCGTTCTCCTGCACCATGTGGGACGCGACAACGGTCAGTGACCGGTCACCGTACACGTAATTTCCTTGGTCGTCCACGAAGATGGTGCGGTCAGCGTCTCCGTCGTGGGCTATGCCCAGGTCGGCGCCGGTGGCCTTGACCACTGCCACCAGGTCCCTTAGGTTGTCCGGGGTGGGCTCGCTGGGATGCCCCGGAAATGTCCCCTGCGGGTTGCCGTTGAGGGTTATGGCGCGAACGCCCAACGAGTCCAAAAGACCGGGGGATGTGACGGCCCCCGCGCCGTTGGCGCAGTCCAGCACCACGTTCAGCTTGGCCTCTTCTATCTTGAACCGGTCCACCGCGCGACGTATGGCGTTGGCGTAGGATGACGCCACGCCGTCCAGGCGTGTCATGCGGCCCACGTCCTTCCAGACCGGGGTGGCGAACTCCCTGTCCCCGTAAATGCGCTCTATGACCTCCTCCTTACGCCGGGGCATTTCCGTGCCGTCATGGTCCACGCACTTGATGCCGTTGAACTCCGGGGGGTTATGGGAGGCGGTGATCATGACCCCTCCCTTGACCCCCGAGTTCTTGACGTAATACTGAAGGGCCGGGGTGGGCAGCATGCCGAGGTCCACCACGCTGGACCCGGCGGATGTCATTCCGCCGGACACCAAAGCCCGGAGCATGTCGCCGGAGGTGCGCGTGTCGGTGGCTATGGCCACCCTTCCCTGCATGAAGGTTCCTATCGCCCTGCCGACATCCAGCGCCAGGTCGGCGCTCATGTCCTGATTTATTATCCCTCGAACTCCGTTGGTACCGAACAGCTTGGTCATCACGTTCACCTGGGTCGGTCGCGCTGGGACACGATGAGGATGTGAATGATGTCAGCGGAGTCCTTGAAGTTGTCGGCGGAGTTCTCCACGCCGTGCAGAAGGTCGCGCATGAGGTATATAGCTCGAGCGTCCAGGTCGGAGAGGAAGAACTCCTTCTTCATGGAGAAGTACATCTCGTCCATGGTGTGCTCGGATTCCTCGATCTCCTTGCGGGTGCGCAGCACCAGGTCGTTGTTCGACCCCAGGTTGTCCACGCAGACCTTCAGCGCCTTGGCCATGCGCTCAAGCTCCTTGGTCATCAGGTTGAACTTCTTCCACAGGTAGACGGGGACGGGGATGCCGAGCTCCAGTACAAGCTGCAGGTTCATCCCGGCCTCCTTGCACCAGTCCGCCGCGTAGTCCATGCGGCGCACCAGGTGCAGCAGGTCCTCCCGGTTCTTCTCCTCCAGGTCGCCCCGGGAGAGTTCCTCGGAAAGGGACTGCTCTCGGGCGTCGGCGGCCTTCTCGGCCAGGAAGGAGCGCTTGAGGGCGTCCAAGGACTGCTCCTTCTCCCCGCGGCATAGCATGCCCAGGGCTCGGTTGAACTCGATTATGGTGTCGCCCACGTCCTGGGCGTGACCTCGCATGTCACGGGATACCACAGACTCCCTGCGCGAATAGAACCATTCCAATAACGATGTCCTCTCACTCAAGTTTGATCGCCTCTTGCACTCCGTCGTTCGGTCTGGGATACAGCACCGCGGTTTTGGGGTTCACCGCTAAATACACTTCCTTTCCGATAGTTAAAAGGTTTTCGTCTAGGGTGGCCGTGTCGAAGCCGACCTCCTCTTCGTCCTCCGTGTTGGCGGTGACCCTCCAGTACGTCCCCATGTAGGTTATGGATGTCACCGTGGCCCTCATGCCCTCGTCCGCCGGGAACATGAACTCCGGGCGGACGGATATGACCACGGCGTCCCCCACCGGGCGGTCGGCCTGGTTCACCTTCACCTTCCCCCCGTTCCTGAGCTCTATCACCGAGACCCCGTCCTTTATCTCCAGCACCCAGCCATCCAGCAGGTTCGTCTCGCCAATGAAATTGGCCGTGAATATCCTCTTCGGGCGGGTGTACAGTTCCTCGGGCGTTCCCGTCTCGACCACGGTGCCGGCTCGCATCAGCACGATGCGGTCGGAGACGGACTGCGCCTCCTCCTGATCGTGGGTCACGTGTATTGTGGTCAGGCCCAGCTCCTTCGCCAGTCGGCGAAGCTCGTATCTAAGGTCCACCCTTACCCGGGAGTCAAGGGCGGAGAGCGGCTCATCGAGAAGCAGCAGCTTGGAACCTGAGGACAGGGCCCTCGCCAAGGACGCCTTCTGCTGTTCCCCGCCGCACAGCTCGCCGGGCAGCATGCCCATCTTGTCCAGGAGCTTTACCATATCCAAGAAGCGCTTGGATATGCGCATCTGGTCCTCGCGCGGCATGTCCCGGGCCCTCGGCCCGTAGGACACGTTGTCCTGGACCGTCAAATGCGGGAACAGCGCGATGTTCTGGAAGACGTAACCGATGTAACGGTCCTCGATCGGCACCCCGGTCATGTCCTTTCCGTCGATGAACACCTTCCCTTCAGTGGGTTCAATGATACCTGCTATCATGCGGATGAGCGTCGTCTTGCCGCATCCGGACGGGCCGAGTATCGTCACGTACTCCTTGTCGCGGACGGTCAGGTCCACCTTGTGCACCGCCGTCACCGGGCCGTAACGCTTGCCCAGACCCACCAGCTTGACCTCGACCATCATTCCACCTTCAGCTCGTTCTCCAGGCCGCTCGGCGGCATGGGGAAAACCGTTCCCTTGGATTCCTCCCAGTATATTTCCACCATGTCCCCGGCTACGATCTTTCCCTTGCGCCAGGACGGGACCTTGGAGGATATCCTCTGTCCGCTGTCCATCACCATGTCCACGTGCAGATTGCGGCCTTCGAATATTATGCGTTCCACCCTGGCCTTCAGGTACCCCTTCCTCTCCTTGGTGAGTTCGGTGTTGCCAATCTTGACCCCGAGCACGGCGCTCGTCCCCTGCGGAAGATCGGACGGGCGGCCCTTCAGCACCGTTCCCTCCGGCGTTCGCAGCAGCGTTAACGGGCTTGACTGCAGCACCTCCCCGGTGAAGAAGTTGGACTGCCCGACGAAGTTGGCCACGAAGGGGGTGGCCGGCTCGTCCCACACCTCCTTCGGCGTGCCGATCTGAAGTATGCGCCCGTCCCGTATCACCGCCACCCTGTCGGCCATGACCAGCGCTTCATCTTGGTCGTGGGTGACGTGTATGGCGGTCATGTTGAGGGTCTTCGCCAGAGAGCGTAGCTCGGTTCGCAGCGAGATGCGCAGCCGGGCGTCCAATGCCCTGAGCGGCTCGTCCAACAGCAGCAGGTCGGCGCCGGACGCCAGCGCCCTGGCCAGGGCGGTCCTCTGCTGCATGCCCCCGCTCAGCTCCCGGGGGAAGGCGTCCGAGCGCCCGGAAAGGCGCACCAGGTCCAGCATGCTGATGAGCACCTGCTCCTTCGTTCTCTCGTCGGCCCCCCTTATGTCCAGGCCGAACAGTATGTTCTCCTCGACAGTGAGCTGCGGGAACAGCGCGTAGGTCTGGGACAGCAGGGCGGCCTTGCGCTCCTCTATCTCCTTACCTGTGTAGTCCTTGCCGTTGAAGAATATCTTGCCCTTGTCCGGGGCCAGAAGCCCGGATATCATTCGCAGCAGGGTGGTCTTGCCCGCACCGGTCGGTCCCAGCACGCAGAGGTACTCCCCGTCCTTCACCTCCAGGTCCAGGTTGTCGGCGGCCTTGATGTCCCCGTAAGATTTGCTGAGCTTGACCAGCTTGACCGTGGGCATCAGCGGGACCTCCTGCCGTTGGTCACGTAGCGCAGGGCGAGCATGGCCACGTATGACACGATTATCAGCACGATGCAGGCCAGACCGGCGGTGTAGAAGGCCTCGCTCTTGATGAGCTTCACGATGTACACCGGCGCGGTCACGGCGCTGGCCACCACCGCCTGGGTGGCCCCGGTCTCCCCCAGGCTCCTGGTGAACGCCATTATAGCCCCGGCCAGTATGGAGCCCTTGATCATGGGGAACAGCACCCGGCGGAAGGCCTGCACCGGCTTGGCACCGAGTGTCCGGGCGGTCTCCTCGTAGGAAGGGTCCACCTCCTCAACTGCCCCGGCCACGTTACGCACCACCAGGGGATAGGTGAAGGCCACGTGGGCCAGTATGATGAGCAGCGCATCGAATGTGGGAATTATGTTCTGACCGGTCCAGAACACGCCGAGCGAGTATCCCAGGGCGGCGGTGGGCACGATCAGGGGAACGTTCACCAGGACGTCCAGTACCTCGGGCAGCTTGCCCTTGCGGTTCTTTGCTATGTAGAGCGCCAGAGGAACCCCCAAGGAAATGTCTATGACAGTGACCACGGCGGCTATGACGAAGGAATAGAACAGGCTGTCCATGAAAGGGCCGTAATCGAAGGACACCGGGGTGGCGGAGGCCACGTAGGTGAAGATGAAGAAAGACGGAAGGAGCACGAACACCACCAGGAACAGCACGGCCAGGCCATCCTTGGTCTTCGGGAACCAGCCCCTGGAGAACAGCCTCTCCGGCCGCGGCCAGATGCGGCCCATGGGAAGGTGTACCTTCATTATGACGATCTTGAGCACGACCAGCAGCAGCAGGGAGAGTATTATGAGCAGGATGCTGACGAAGGCCAGGGGCGCGGCCAGGTCCGGGTTGGAGTCCAGGTCATGCTTCCAGTCCCCGATGAGCGTCGGGCCGGTGGCGAAGTTTCCGGGATTGGCCATGGTGGCCAGGGCTATCATCGTGCCCCCGGTCTCGCTAAGGCTGCGGGCGAAGCAGAGTATGATCCCGGTCACCAGGCCGGCCCTGAAAAGGGGCAGGGTGATGGTCCTGGCCGCCGAAAGCGCGCTGGCGCCGAGCGTTCTCCCGGCGGTCTCGTACGTTTGGTCGATCTGCACCAGTATGGCCGATAACGAGCGCACCATGTAGGGGTAGGAGAACACCACGTGGAGCAGTATTATGAGAAGGTACGGCGAGGTCACTGCGTTGAGGGCGAAGGAGGGCGCCGCCAGGCTTTCCGGGGTAACGGCGAAGAATATGGCGCTGGAGAATCCCAGGGCTGCCGTGGGAACCGCCAGCGGCATGTCGATGAGGGTGTCCAGGAACCGCTTCCCGCGGAACTCCTTGCGCACCAGTATCCAGGCCATCGGAAGCCCGGCAAGTATGTCGATCACCGTTACGATGCCCGCTATCTGGAAAGAGGCGCTGATGGCGTTCAGGATGAGGTCCAGCATGGCAGGGTCGTCGAGAACGTGCTGCTCGATGGCCCCCCAATCGGTGATCGCGTAGCTCAGTATGTAGATGGTAGGCAGTATGACGAAGAACAGGAAGAACACGATGATGAAAGCGGTCCAGCCGGTACGGAACCGCTTCCGGCTGATCGCCGTTATAAGGGAATCCCATTTGCTTCCTGCCAGACGTTCACCCCGGGGCCGTTTGGAGAAAAGGTTGGTGACATATATACCTAGTGCAGAAGGTCCCTGATATCACTGAAGCTCGGCCAGGACCCTGCCCTGAACCGACTCTCCGTCTCCCACCGAGGCGCCTGGGCCCAGCAGGCAATCCCTGACCACGCACCCCTTGCCCACAGAGGCGCCCTGCATGAGGACCGAGCGCTCCACCAGGGACCCTTCCGACACGCTGGAACCGGGCAGGGCGCAGACATGCGGACCGATGACGCACCCGCTGAGGTTCGCCCCGTCCAGATAGTTAGGCCCGATCACCTTCGACCCCTCCATCCTGGTCGCCCTTGTTGAGGAGCGGCCGTGCTCCAGAAGCTCGGACTGCGCCCGGAGGTAGCTCTCCGGGGTCCCGCAGTCCACCCAGTAGCCATGGAAGCGGTAACCGTGCAGGCCTTTTTCCAGGACCTTCGGGAATACCTGCCTCTCCAGGGAGACCACGCCGGGCGGGATGTGGTCCAGCAGTTCCGGCTGGAATACGTAGACGCCAGCGTTGATCAGGTCGGATATGGCCGTTCCGGGGGCGGGCTTCTCCTGGAAATCTATGATCTGGTCACCGTCCAGGCCGACCACCCCGAAGGCCGCTGGGTCAGGCACGCGCCAAAGGGACAGGGTACCTATCCCCCCGTGCCTGCGGTGGAAAGACAGCAGGTCTCGCAGGTCCAGCGAGCTAACTATGTCCCCGTTGAAGCACAGGAACGTATCGTCCAAATGCTGGCGCACGTTCCTGATCGCCCCCCCGGTGCCCAGCGGTTCCTCCTCGTTGACCAGCACCACGCGCCGACCGCAATCGTGATCGCGGAAGTGGTCTTCGAGAAGGTCCTTCATGTAGCTTACCGCCAGCACGACCGTGTCCACCTCATCGGGAAGGGAATCGATTATGTGCATGACCATGGGACGGTCGAGAAGGGGCAGTAAAGGCTTGGGCGTTGAAAAGGTCAGAGGCCTCAGCCGGGTGCCCATGCCCCCGGCCAGGATCAGCGCTTTCATGATAGGTTCAGAACGGCGCTATGCTCACCACGTTGTTGCCGCGGAGTATGACCGTGCCCAGTCGGCGGGTCTGTTCCGCGGTGCGCTCCTCCGTCTCCTCCAGCACCATGTTCATGTACTCGTCGTAGCCGGTGAGCTTGCCTTCCAGGACGCGGTTGTCCTTGAGCAGGAGGGAGACCTTCTTGTTCAGTGTCTTCTCCATGAGCGCGAGGGGCATTACCATTTTATCACTCTGGTAGGCATTGAACGGTTGCATTTAAACCTTTTCGCCTGGATAGGTCCCTCAAAGCTTCAGGGCCGACGTCCAGTCGTTGGTGACGGGGTTCCGTCCGCAACGCACAAGGTCCTCATGCAGTACCACGTCGCTCACGGCCACCAGGGCCATGGGGCCGTGGCGGCCTTGCCAGCATGTGGACATGCCCGGGGGGATGCGGGTGATGGCCCATCCGTTCAGGGCCTCGCTTACTGCTTCTGCTTCGATTCCATCCACTCCTTGATCTCTTCCTTCTTGGTTCCCAGTCCGAACTTCTCGGAGAACTCCCTGGTGGTGCTGAGCAGCAAGGACTGTCCTACGTGCTTGCCGGTTACCAGCCCCATCTGCCTGAGCGTTCTGACCCTTTCGTAGACGCCGGACCCCAGGAGCTTGGCCAGGTCGCTCTGCATTATGGGCTGGTTGTAGGCGATGATGGAGGCGGTCTTGAGCACCTCCGGGGACATCTCCATGTCCGCGAAAGGCAGGGCGTACTGGTTGTACTCCTGGCGCAATTGAAGCGAGTACCTCTGCCCGATCTTGGCGATCTCGTAGGCGGTGCCGCGCTCCTCGTATTCCTTGTCCAGTAGCCTGATCTCCTTGCGCACGGCATCCGGGCTCACCCCGCATATGTCGGCTATGTCCGCCGCCCGCAGGGGCTGGGACGCCGCGAACAGCACCGCCTCCACCGCCCGCCCCACCTCACATCACCATCTTCGCCTGTATGGCCATGGCTTCGGCCTGCGCCCCGTCCACCAGCTGGGCGATCTCCCAGGGCAGCTTGATCTCCAGGTATACCTGGCCGTAGGGGAGCTCGTCCTGCCACAGAGATATCTTGCCGCTGCGCGCCAGGAACAGCAGCGATATGAACACCTTGATGCGGTCCTCCTTGTCATCCTCGAACAGGTCCTCCAGGGCTATCGGTCCCGAGCCGCAGCGCTCGATGCGCTGCCATGTCTCGGCCACATCCTTCTCCTGGTCGTCACTGTGCGACTTGCCGTCGAACCTCTCCTGGGCCTTGATCAGCCGCTCCCTTACGCGCTGGCGATTGAGGGCGATCTCCACCTCCTGCTGAGCGGTATCGAACGCGTCCAACAGGTCAACGAGCGAGACGGGGCGGGTGCAGCGGTGGCGCACCACCTCCGTGAGCTCCACGCACTCCGGGACGTCGAGTTCGATCTCCGGCAGGGAACCCTCCGCGTACATGTCCATGGCACATGTGTCCCAGTCCTCGAAGTACAGCTCCTCCCTCCTTTCGTTGAGGGAGAGCACCTCCCGGGACTGCATGTGCAGTATGCTCCAGGCCATGTGCATGAGCTTACCGGCAACGATGAAGTCGACCTCTTCGTGGCGCATCCTCTGCCCGTAGAGCTTGGCGAACTTCATGAGGTCCACGTCCCAGGGGTCCAGGTCGCTGCTGAGAACCAGCTCGAACACCAGCTGAAGCGAGCGGTCCAACGGCTCGCGCCCGGCGATCTGCTTCTCCTCCTCGGCGGATCGCAGCAGCCCCAGGTAGCGGTCGATCTTCTCCGCACCGCGTCCCTCGTCGATCAATGCCTTGTGGAACATCAGGTGTCCCAGCACGTTGTCCAAGCTCCCAGACTCTATCATTCCCCATCCCTCCTGGCCTTTTCCTCAGGCAGACCTATCTCCTTCTCCAGCTCGCTGAAGTCGCCGATGTTCGGCTTGAATATGACGTTGGATATGCCCCCCGCGGGCTTGGTGACCCCGATTATGTGGTCCGCCTTGTTCAGGGTGACCTTTCTCAGGGATATCTGCACGAACTGGGCGGTGGCGCTGCTCTTCTTCACCCGGTTCGCCACCATCTCCGCATTCACGGCGTCCAGGAACATGTCCACCTCGTCAAGCAGGTAGAACGGCGATGGCTGCCATTCCTGCAGGGCGAATATGAACGCCAGAGCCGTCAGTGACTTCTCTCCCCCGCTCAGCGCCTCCAGCCTCAGCACCTTGCCGTTGCGCGGCCTGGCCTTGATCACCAGTCCGCCCTGGAAAGGTTCCTGCGGGTTCTCCAGGAGCAGCTCGGCCTCCCCGCCCCCGGACAGCTCGGCGTACACCCGGCGGAAGTTGGCGTTGACCGTGTCGAAAACCTTCACCAGGTTCACCTTCTTCCTCTCGTTGAGCTGGTCGGTTAGCGCCACCAGCTGGTCCCTCTGGTCCTCCAGCCTCTTGGTCTCGGCGCGAAGCTCAACATGCCTTGCCTTCTTCTCGTCGTAATCCTCTATGGCCCTCAGGTTCACCGCACCCATTCCGCTGAGGGCGTTCTCGCAAAGGACCATCTCCGAGCGGATATCGTCCAGCGGAGGGAGCGGGTAGCTGACCTCCAGGTTCTGCTGGGCGATCTCCTGTATGATCTCCTTCAGCCTCTCCTCGGCCATGGCCTTCTTGGTCCCCAGCCCTATCAGGAAGTCGTTGGAGGTCTCCAGCTTGACCAGTACCTTCTCGCGATCGGCCTGGGCCTGCCCCTTCTGCCCCAGCAGCCTCTCCTTCTCGTCCCGCAGGGATGTGATCTCCTTGCCCATGGAGTCCTCGATCCTCTTGAGGGCGGCCAGCTCGATCCGTAGCCGGGATTCCTTTTCCGCGGCGGCCTGCCCCTGGGATTCCAGCTGTCGCAGCCTTTCCTGCTGCTGGCCTTCCGTGGCTGCCATCTCGTTCAAGCGCCTTTCGCGCTCTACCGCCTGCAGCCTCATGGCCTCGTGCTCCCCGCGCTTCTCGGAGAGCTTCTGAGAACACCCTACGATCGACGATTGCACGTCCCTCAGCCTCTGGGAGAGCTCGGCTGGCGCTATTTCCAGCAGCCGATGGGAGTTGAACTCCCGCTCCTCCTTCAGCTTATTGAGCTCGTCGTCATACCTGGTTACCGTGAGCCCGAGCTCCGCCGCCTGGGACACCGCCCTCTCCCGCTCGGCCTGTTTGGCCGCGGCGGAATCGGTGGCCCTCTTCAGCTTGGCCTTCTGCTCCACCAGCTGCTTCTGCAGGCCCTCCAGCTCTATGCCCTTTCCACGATCGGCCCCGCTTATCTCGCGTATCCGGGAATCGATATCGGCGATCTCCTGCCTGATGGCCACGAGCTCCGCGGAGACCTTGTCCGCCTGCTCGGTGGCCTTTCGAAGCTCCTCGGCTATCTCGTCGGCCTTTCCCTTCCCGGCGCCGAAGCGGACCTTGCTTCCCTCCACGGTCCCGCCGACCATGGCCCCGGAGGCCTCGATGAGCTCCCCGTTCACCGTTACCAGGCGAACCCCGCCCATCAACCGGCGGGCCTCCTGCAGTGTGTTCACCACTACGGTGTCCCCGAACACGTACCAGAAAGCTGCCCGGTACTTAGCGTCAAAACTGATGAGGTCGATGGCGAAACCGGCGGCCTCCCTCTCGGCCATCATCGCCTTTCCGCGCGGTCTGCCGTCGAGCATCTTGTTCAGGGGAAGGAAGGTCGCCCTGCCTAGCTCTCGGCCCTTCAGGAACTGTATGGCGTCCGACGCCACTTGGTCGTCGTCGACGACGATCGATTGCATGCGCCCCCCGGCGGCTATGTTCAGGGCAACCTCGTACTTGGGGTCGACGTCGGCCAGCTCGGCAATGGTGCCGTGAATGCCCTTCATCTCCCCGCGGTCCCTCGCCTCCAGCAGGGCCCTCACAGCCCGGTTGTAGCCGCGGGCGACGTTGACCGCCGCCTCCTCTTCCGCCTTGAGGTGGTTGTACTCGCGCGTAAGATTGCGCACGGCCTGCTCCAGCTCGTTGGCCATCCTGGCCAGCTGGCCCTCGCGGTTCTTCTTGGAATGGAACTGCTCCTGCAAAGATTTCATGGAGCCGCTGGTGTCCCTGCCCTCCTTTCCCATCTCCCTGACCCGCCAGTCCAGGTCCTTGACCTCGAACTCCGCGGATTCCTTCTCCTGGCGGATCCCTTCCAGTTCGGACAGCAGGTCCTGGGCCAGACGCTCCAGCTTTTCCTTCTCCAGGCGCTTGGCGTGCAGGGCCTCGGTACTTCCCCGTATCCTCTGGTCCTGCTCCTTGATCTTCTTTTCCAGTGAGGATAGCTCGCTGTCGTACGAGCTGAGCTCGTCCTTGAGCTTGGCCTCGTCGTTCAGCAGCCTCTTGACCTTGTCCTCCAGGTCCTTGAGCTCGGTTCCCGCGGAGCGGAGGGCCGATCCCTGCGCCTCTTTGGCCTTCAGTATCTCGTCGCGCTCCTCGAGCAGGGCCTTCAGGCCCTCCTTGAGCTCGGCCGCCTGGTCGGAGGAGCGCTCCTTCTGGTCCGCGGACCTGGCGACCTCCACCCGCAGGCCGTCCATCTTCTCCTTGAGCTCGGCGAACTCCGCCCCGCCCTTGGCCTGCAGCTCGGCCTCCTTCTTGAGGTAAAGGTCCTCTATCGATCGTATCTGCGCCTCAAGCTCGCCGCGGCGGACCTTCAGGGCCTCGATGTCCTTGGAATAGGAGGCTATCTGCTCCCCTATCCCCTTGATCTCCGCCTCCGTGCCTTCCTTGCGCTTGTGGGCCATGCGTGCCTTCGCTAGCGCGAGGCGGTCCCTCATCTCCAGGTACTTGAGGGCGGCGCCCCTCTCCTGCTCAAGCTGACGGATCTGCTTGTCCAGCTCCCCCAAGATTATTGCTATTCGGTCGATGTTGTCCTGGGCTGAACGCTTCTCGCCCTCTGCCTTGATTATCTCCTCGTCGAACTTGGCGATGCCGGAGATCTCGTCAAGCACCCTCCGGCGGTCCAAGGTGGACATCTCCACGATGCGGGTCACGTCGCCCTGCTGGACAAGGTTATAGCCGTCCGCACTGATGCGGGCGCTGGCCAGCAGGTAATCGAACTCGGACAGCGTGGACTTGCGGTCGTTGACGTAGAAATAGGAATTGTAACCCTCGCCTGAATCGGACAGCTTGACATACCTGGTCAGCTTCACTATGTTCTCATCGAGCGGGATGGTCCGGTCGGCGTTGTCGAACACCAGGGAGACCCGGGTGTGGTTGGCCGGGGATTTGGAATTGCCCCCGTTGAATATGAGATCGGTCAGCTTGCCGGCCCTGATGGCTTTGGAGCTCTTCGGCCCCAGGACGAAAAGTATGGCGTCGGATATGTTGGACTTGCCTGACCCGTTGGGCCCGGTGACGGCAGTGAACCCGCTGAGCATGGGGATGGTCAGCTTCTTGCCGAAGGACTTGAAGTTCTCTACCTCTATCTGCTTTAAGTACATGCCACACTACCTGAAGGGTGCGAAGGTGCTCTATCCCACTCGCCTTCGCTCGAGTGCATCCCATCCCGAGTCCGACAGCTGTCGGACGTTTAATGTATATTATGCTGCGTATATATAATTTGTTCCCGCAATAATGATGTCCAGTGAACAATAATCCAAGTCACGGCAGTGCCTCTTGGAGCACCATTGCACAGCTATCCCGGCACCGGAAGGAATGGTCCAGGCCAGGGACGGCATTCCATCCTTCTGTGTGACGTATCGTCTGACAGAATCCTTCTATCGCCCGCCGAACCATGACCGGGCCACGGCGTAGAGTCGCTCCTCGCGGAAGTACTTGCGGACCTCGGCGTCGTCTATCCTCTCCTCCCGGCCCACGAAGGCCCGGAAGAAGCCCAGGGGAAGCGCCAGCCCTTGGTAGTGCGGCCTGAAGCGAAGTCCGAAATAGACGGCCACGCTCAGTACCAGTAGCGGATGGTAGTCCAGGCGATACATGCCCCGGCCCCACTGGAAGTAGCCGCTCCACGCGCCCTCCTTGCTGAAGCCCAGCCTCCCCTCCTTGTAGCCGGTGGACGTCACCACCCTCTGCCTCCATCCTGCCTTGTGGGACCTCACCAGGAGCACCGTGTCCGGGGAAATGCTCACGGGGTACCCTCCCTGACCGACCAGGAACTCGCGCCTGTACACGCGGTTGTCGTTGAAGCCGATTATCTCGTCCCCTGACGGTTGCACGGGCACCCCTTTTCCCTTCGCGCCGGCGAAGGTCTCCACTCCGCACACAAGCGACAGCCCATCGTCCGAGTCCAGCTCCTCGGTCAGTTTTCGGAAGTAATCGGCATCCAGGTCCACTGTGGCGTCGATCTTGGACAAGTACTGGAATGGCCGGTCACCCTCCACCTCCATTATCCTCTTCAGGCCATCGTTGACGCCCCGGGCGAAGTTCATATGCCCGTGCCCTGGGAAGTAGCTGGTCTGCGGAACCACCTCCACCCAGTCCAGGCCGGAGAAGGTTTCCTGGGCGGCCTCCAGGCTGCCGTCATCGCTGCGACCGACCACGATCACCCACAGGTCCGGACGCGTTTCCTGGCGCATGACCGTGTCCCGAAGAGGCGCCAGCTGGTCCCGCTCGTTGCGGATCGGAGTGATAAGCGCAAGCCTCCTTCCGCTCATTTTACACCGCGCTTCCGATTGACCGCCTGGGTGATATAGTTGTCGAGGCCAGGGAACCTTTATACCCTACAGGCGAATAAAGGTTGGATGCTTGTATCCATTGTCCTCAAGGTCAGGAACGAGGAGGACAACATATCCGACGCATTGGATTCCCTGGTCGTGCAAGAGGCCCCCGTCGAGATAATCATCGTGGACGGTTTCAGCACCGATCGCACGCAGGAGATCGTGAAGGAGTACGCGGCCAGGTACCCGTTCGTGCACCTTTATTCGGCGGGGGGCACCCGCGGGGACAGCCTGAACTTCGGCCTGCAGCAGGCCAAGGCGGACATAATCGCATTGACCGACGGGGATTGCATAGCCAACCCCAACTGGATCAAGGAGATCAGACGCTGCATAGTTGAGATGGGGGTGGACATGGTGGCCGGCAGGTCCATCAACATCGGTCTCAACGCCTGGGAGAAGCTGGACCGGGTCGAGCTTTACAACAAGGGCTTCGATTGCACCTGGCCCGGCTGCAATCTCGCTTTCCGCAGGAAGGTGTTCGAGACCGTGGGCGGCGTGGACCCCTGGTTCGTGACCGCTGAGGACATAGACTTCAATCTGCGGGCCACCGACGCCGGGTACAACCTGGTGCACAACCCTCGCGCCATCGTATACAACCGCACCCGCGGCACATTTTACGGCTTCTGCCACCAGGCGTTCTGGAACGGGGCGGGAAGGAAGCAGCTGACCATGAAGCACGGTGTGCTGTGGGAGCGGTACGATCCCCTGAGGATGTTCCGCCAGCGGATGACCTTCTGGGCAATGGTCAGGCTCGGCTTCGCCTGGCTGGGCTACTTCGGATACAAGTTCTTTGGGGAGAGGCCTGCGTCTCAGGCCCCCTGAAAGCATTATTAGCCAGGTCTGTCTATTACCTCGGAGGCGGGAACTTGCAGCTGAGCGTCATCATCCCCACCATGAACGAAGAGGAGTCCATTGGCCAGGTCATAGACAGCGTGCACCAGGCCCTGCATGGCTGGGACTACGAGATCTTGGTGGTGGACACCAACTCCAAGGACCGTACTAAGGAGATAGCCGCCGAGAAGGGAGCGGTGGTGATAGAGGAACCGCGCCGCGGCTACGGACGGGCCTACAAGACCGGGTTCGAGAGGTCCAAGGGGGACGTCATAGCCACGTTGGACGCGGATTGCACCTACCCGGCAGAGGATATCCCGGCCCTGCACGGCATGCTGATGGACCAGGACCTGGAGTTCATAACCACCAACCGCTTCGCTCGCCTGGAGGATGGCGCCATGACCGCCAAGCACCGCCTGGGCAACTTCGCCCTGACCTTCACCTCCAACCTGTTCTTTGGGGTGCGGATAAAGGACTCGCAGAGCGGGATGTGGGTGTTCCGCCGCAGCATACTGGACCGGCTGGTCCTCAGCGATGACGGCATGCCGTTGTCCGAGGAGATCAAGATCGAGGCGTTCCGCAAGGTCCGCAGTTCGGAGGTTCCCATCACCTACCGCCGGAGGGTGGGAGATGTCAAGCTGTCCAGCTGGAAGGACGGCTGGAAGAACATGAAGTTCCTTTTCAAGAAGCGCTTCCGGCGTCAGAGGTAGGACGCTGCCATTTTCAGGGCGTTCCTGAGCACGTCCTTGGCCGCCGGGCGGTATATGCAGGCCGAGGGATGATATGTCACCACTATCGTTACGTTCCCGTGACCAAGGTCGGCCTGCACCGGCCGGTTGCAGACTTCCTTCATGACCATCTTCTTGCCGAGCAGGTCCTCGGCGGCGCTCAAACCCAGGGCCAGTATGAAACGCTTACCCTTGAGCTCCTCCTGCAGGAAGGGGCGGCAGGCGGCCATCTCCTCCGCCTTGGGCCGCCGGTTCCCGGGCGGACGGCATTTCACGGTGTTGGTTATCATCACCTTGCCCCTGTCCAGCCCGGCCTCCGCCATCAGCCCGTTCAGGATCTTTCCGGCCCTTCCCACGAAGGGGACGCCCTCGAGGTCCTCCTTGGCGCCAGGGGCCTCCCCCACCAAGACCACGTACGAATCCAGATGACCGCAGGGAAGGACTATGTTGTTGCGCCCGTCCCCCAGCCGGCAGCGACGGCAGTCCTCATCGGGAGGCATTCATCTCCCCAGTATCCTGCTGGCGGATATGAGCGCCCTCATCTCCACGTCCAGCTCGCGCAGGGCCTCCCTGCCGCCCTCCTCCCGGTCCACCACGGACATGACCGTTCCGACGTCGGCTCCGGCATGCCGTAGCGTTTCCACCGCGTAAACGGCAGAGCCGGCGGAGGTTATGACGTCCTCCACCACCAGCACCTTTTCCCCAGGGTTCAGCTGCCCCTCGATCAGCTTGCCAGTGCCATGGTCCTTCTTCTCCTTGCGCACCATGACGAAAGGTATGCCAGTGCGCAGGGAGAGGGCCACCGCCAAAGGGACCGAGCCGAGCGCGACCCCGGCCACTCGCTGGAAGCCTTCCCCCTCTATCTCCTTGGCCATCTGATCGGCGATGAGCCCTAGCACCTTGGGGTCCGTCGTGGCGCGCTTTATGTCCACGTAGTATTCGCTCTTCTTGCCCGAGGCCAGGGTGAAGTCCCCGTGGAGGATCGCGCCGCATCCTTCCAGCACCTTCTTCAGTTCGTCGCTCATGTGATCACCAGGGGACCTTCTTCAGTCCCATCTTGTACCCGATTATGTTCACCCCGCGGTGGATCATGGGGGTCATTATCAGCACCGCCAGCAAGGACACCCAACCGTCCCCGTTCCAGAAGTTGCCGAAGAACCAGTCCGGGAAGAACAGTATGGCAAGCAGGAAGGAGGTCAGCAGGAAGCCGTACTGGTCCATCATTGGCGCCTTGCCACCCCTTCCTATCTCCAGCCGGCGTTTGATGAAGGAGCCTATCATGTCCCCCAGCAGGGAACCGACGGCCAGCACCACTATCACTCCCAGGTTCTCGGGGAACCCGCCGAAGCCGAAGTAGTCCAGGCGGTCGAAGGGGAACGCCACGTACAGCTGTACTATGCCCAGGGATATCCCGGCGCTTATTCCCCCTATGAGACCGCGCCAGGTCTTGCCGTCGCCCAGCACGCGCTTTCCGTTCCAGGAACGCCCGAGGTCCACTGGCGTTCCCCCGCCGAATATGGTGGCGGCCGAGTTCGGGACCATCGATGGGATGACCAGCCAGAATCCCACGAGGACCAGCAGGGGGACGTCCATGGGCGCGAATCCCTATGGCCGGTTATGAACCTTTCTACCTCCCTCGCTCGCGGAAGAAGGCCTGGATGTCCTGCAAGGGATGTTCGGTCCGCACCAGGTCCAACCGGTCTGCGAACTGTGTGACGCGCCGGTCTAGCACCAGCGCCGCGCCCACATCCTCCTCCGTCCTGATGAGGCGGCCTATGGACTGCTGCAGCTTGCGTATGGCCGGTCCCTTGACCGTGTAGTCCCAGCCCTTGCGGAACTTCAGTTCGAAATAGTGCATGAGGGCGCGCTGCTTGGCGGTCGGCCGGGGGTACGGTATACCTATCACAACGGCCAGTTCCAGCTCCTGGTCCGGGAAGTCTATCCCCTCGCTGATGCGCCCGCCCATCACCGCGAACAGCACCTGGCCGTCATCCACCGACCTTTTGAATTGGGTCACCACGTCCATCAGCTCGAGCTGGGCCATGCCCCTCTCCTCCAGGTACACCTTGCGGGAGATGCGCCTTGAAACACCGTCGTCCAGGAAGCGGTCCATCAGCGCGTAGGAGGGGAAGAACACGACGGTGTTCCGTTTGACCCCGTTGCACACCTGGACCACGTGGTCCTCCATCACCCCCACCATGTCCGGGGAGGACTGCATCTCCTCGTACTTGGTGGAGACGTCCTCCACATAGAACACCTTCCGGTTCTCTTTGGGGAAGGGGGAGGGGAAGGTCACCGTGGCCGTCCCGTACGGCAGCCCTATGGAATCCCTGTACTCGTTCAGGGGCACCAAGGTGCCGGACATGTGCACGCTGCCGCCGCAGTTCAGCAGGACGGAGGTGGTCACCACCGGGTCGATGCAGTAGGCCTTCAGGCAGGGATTCTCCCCGCCGACCACCAGCTTGACGAAGCACTCCTCGTCCAGGGTAGACCAGTAAGACAGGAAGGCCCCCAGGGAGAACGTGTACGAACGGGGAAGGCGCCCCTGGGCGAATCGCGATTCACGGATGATCTCCCCCTGCTCCATGATCAGCTTGGCCATGGCCTGCAGGGAACGGGAGCTGCAGGTGAAGGCGGACATGAGCCCCTCCTCCACGAAAGAGGGGGGGATGAGGCCGTCCTCGTCGATCAGGTAATCGCTCAGGGCCTCCTCGAGCAGCTTGGAGCACTCCCCCCGCACGTCGTTCAGGCTGACCCCCTTCTCCACCTCCGGGTCCCCGTACTCCTCGACCTCCTTGAGCACCGCCTCCAGTATGTAGCGGGAGAGCTGGAAGCTCTCGATCTCCCTCGTGTAATCGGGGAGGTTGTGCGCCTCGTCCACGATGAGCAACACGTCCTCAAGCGGACAGTCCATCCAGTCCAGCAGCGAGTTGCGGATGTAGGGTACGAAGAAGTAGGCATAGGGGGCCGCCACCACCCTGGCCTCTCGCGCAAGCTCCTTCATCACCTCGTGGGGGCATATGTTCAGGGAGTCGCAGTGATCGATGAGCTCCTCGGCCGTGGGAAGCGTGCGCTTGCAGTGGTCGATGAACTGGTCCATGTCCAGGTCCCGAAGCCCCTTGAAAAAACGGCAACCTCCCGGGCGGTCCTCCAAAACCCTGCGGCGCTTGTCCCGGCATATCTTGGAAAGCTCCTCGGGTGTCCCGGCGCTCATTTCCTTGTCCCTCCGGACCAGGGGGCAGGTGCCCCGCCTGCCCTGCAGCGCCACGCCGAACACCGGTGTCTTTTCGTTGATCCTTCTGAGCTCCAGGATGACCTGCTTCTCCTGGGAGTTGGTGCGGGTGAGATAAAGGACCTTCTTGCCCGTGGCCAAGGCGGCCTCCAAAGCTCCTGAGAGGGCGCAGACCGTCTTGCCGCTCCCCGTGCCGCTCTCCAGCACCAGGTGCCCCCTGTCGCGCATCGTGCCTTCGACGATGCGCACGAAATCCATCTGATTGGGGCGGGGGGGATAGGGGAAGAGCTCCACGACTTGTCAGAACTGAACGCCAATAAAAATTGTTGCCTTGGGCCCGTTGAAAGTGGGGCCCTGCGCGCGGATCAGTTCGATCTCTGCCAGGCCGTTGGATCGGCGTAGCAGTCGTACGCGTCCATCTCGCAGCTGCCCTCGCTGCCGTAGCTGTTTATCAGCTGGTATATGCGTTCCTTGCGGAAAAGCCAGTAATGAATGCGCCACTCCCTGCCGTCGTACAGGGTGGTCTCCTCGCGCTCGGTGGTCAGTATGCCGGTGTCCTCCAGCTGATAGAAGGCGTCCCGGTCCTCTGGCTCCAGAATGTTGTCGATTATCCTTTCGCTGTAACCGAAGAAGTTCATGACGTGCTGGGCCATCCTTCTGGCCTGCTCGTCCGGAAGACCGTCCCGGTCGATGCCGTTCTTGATTGCCTGGGTAAGGTCATCCACGGTCAAGGTCGTACATTTTCCATCAAAACATATCTCAAAAGAAGCTTCCACACCCTTTCCCCCGTTTCCTCCCAAACCATCCAAACCGTTGGAGCTCACCTCTTCGATGATTGCATAGGGAACGGACTTTCTTGCCCCCTTGACCTCCAATGGAAAAGATCGAGATTTATCCTTGTTGACGCTCTTCATTCAGAAATCCCTCATTGTATGCAAGATAGAATGCAATTAGACTTTTCTCACTCTTTACACCCTATTTATACTTATTGAAATCTGCTCAATTTCGGAAAATGAATGGCACGCGCCCTGGAATTTAATAATTATTTCATGATATATAATTCATGGAGGATAAAGTACTTGACCCAGGAGATCGAATTCGAAGAAGGGTGTGTTGATTGATCGCAGAGTTCTCGATCGTACCGGTGGGCGAGGGGCTGAGCCTCGGCCGTTTTGTGGCGGAATGCCTCAGGATCGTGGAGGGAAGCGGGCTGAAGCATCAGCTGACACCGATGGGCACCATACTCGAGGGGGACGGGGAGAAGGTCATGGCCACCATCATGGCCTGCCATTCGCGTGTGCTGCAGATGGGCGAGAGGGTGGTGACAAGCATAAAGATCGATGACCGTAGGGACCGGCCGGCGGATATGGACCGCAAGGTGCGTAGCGTTGAGGAGAGATTAAGAAAGTAAAAAGAGAAGGCGTTTCCCGGGCTCAGATGTTCATGTACTCCCGGGTGCGCATGTGGCTCAGCACTATGGAGCGGGCGTCGTGGAAGTTCGGCAGCGCGCGGAACTCCGCCACAACCGCCTTCCCGACATCCTGGTCCACGGAGATGAGCATGAGGGCGTCGCCTCCCTTGTCGGCCCGTCCCACGCCCATGCGGGCGATGTTGATGTCCCTCTTGCCGAGCAAGGTCCCGATCTTCCCGATCATGCCTGGCATGTCATGGTGCTTGGTGAGCAGGAAGTCGCCCTCCAAAGGCATGTCCAGATCGAACTCGTCGACCCCTATGATGCGGAACTGGTCGGACGGGTACACCGTGCCCCTGACCTCGGCCTTGTGCTTGTCGGATGAGATACGGAGCACCAGCATGTTGGTGTAATGGCTGCTCTCGTCCACCTTGGTCTCCACTATCTGGATGCCCTTCTCGCGGGCTATGCTGCTGGCGTTGATGATGTTGGTGTTCTGCCCGACCATTATGGAGAGCACGCCGACTATGGCGGAGACGGTCACCATGCGGGTGTCCAGGTTGGCTATCTCGCCGTGGCACTCCACCTCGATCTTCTTGACCGGCCCGTCGGACAGCTGAACGCAGAAGGCGCCCAGTCGCTCGGCCAGCCCGATGAACGGGGCGACCTTGGGGTCGACGCGGCTGATCGGAACGTTGACGGCGTTGGTGATCTTGTTGTCCACCAGGAACATCTTCACGTGCTCGGCCATCTCGATGGAGACCTTCTCCTGGGCCTCCTTGGTGGAAGCGCCCAGGTGCGGCGTGGCCACCAGGTTGTCGAGGGTCAGCAGGTTGGAGCCCTTGGGCGGCTCGCTCTCGAACACGTCAAGGGCGGCCCCGGCTATGCTCCTCTCCTTCAGCGCCTCGTACAGGGCGTCCTCGTCGATTATGCCGCCGCGGGCGCAGTTGACTATGAGGGCGGAAGGTTTCAGCATGGCCAGCTGCTCCTTTCCGATGAGATGATGGGTGGTCGGCGTCAACGGGGTGTGTATGGTTATGAAGTCTGCCTCCTTCAGGACCTCGTCCAAAGGCAGTATCCTAACGCCCAGCTTCACGGCCAGCTCCTGGGAGATGTAAGGGTCGTAACCTACCAGTTTCATCTGGAAGGACTTGGCCCTCTTGGCCACCTCGCCTCCCACTCGGCCTATGCCCACTATGCCCAGGGTCTTGCCCATCAGCTCCACGCCGGTGAACTTGCTCCTCTCCCACTTCCCCGACTTGACTGAGGCGTCGGCGCGGGGAATGTTCCTTGCCAGCGTCAACATCATGGCCATGGTGTGCTCCGCCGCGGAGATTATGTTCGCGGAGGGCGTGTTCATGACCAGCACGCCGCGGCGGGTGGCGGCGTCCACGTCAACGTTGTCCACGCCGACGCCGGCCCTGCCGACCACGCGCAGCCTCTTCCCGGCCTCGATCACATCGGCGGTGACCTTGGTGCCGCTGCGGACAATAAGCCCCTCGTACTCCCCTATGATCTTGAGAAGATCCTCGTGAGGGATCTTCGGCTTCACGTCGACCTGGACCCCTGAGTCCCTGGTCAGCATCTCCAGGCCTTCCTGGGACAGTTCATCGGTTACCAAGAGCTTCATTTCATCTCCTCCATAGTTTCGTCCATGACGTCCAACAGGTCCTTGATGTCCTTCTCGGTCAGATCGCCCATGTGGCCGATCCGGAACGTCTCGTCCTTAACGCTTCCATATCCGGGCGAGACCTCAAATCCCTTTTCCCTCAGGCGCTTGTCGAACTCCTTGAAGTTCATGCCGTTCAGCTTGATCACGCTGATGGTGTTCGAACGGAAACCTTCCTCGGCGTAAAGGCCAAGACTCTTCATCGCCCAGCTGCGCACCATTTCGGCCATGCGCCGATGACGTTCGTAACGCTGCTGAACGCCCTCCTTGAGCATCTTATCCAGCTGATAGTCCAGGCCGTACATGAGGGACACCGCGGGGGTGGTGAGCGGCAGGTCCTTGTCAGCCATTTTCTTGTACTGCACGAGGTCCAGGTAGTAGCCGCGGTTCTTGACCTTGAGCGCCTTCTCCATCAGGCGCGGCGACACGCAGACCACCGCCAGGCCCGGGGGCAATGCCAGGGCCTTCTGGCTTCCGAAGACCAGGGCGTCCAGGTCAAGCTTCCTCAGCTTGAGGTCCACTGCTCCCACGGACGTCACGCCGTCCACCATCACCAGGGCGTCGCTCTGCTTCCGTATGGCCTCCACGATCTCCTCGACCGGGTTGAGCACGCCGGTGGACGACTCGTTGGAAACGAAGGTCACCGCCTCCACGTCCTTGTCCAGTTTTCCGTCCAGATGAGAAGCCCTCAGCGCCTTGCCCCATTCGCCGTTTATCTTTTGAACCAGCTTTCCGTTCTCCTGGCCGATGAGCTGCCATCGATCACCGAAGGACCCGTTGGAAAGACCGGCCATCTTGACCTCCACGGCGCTGCGGGCGCAGCCCTCCAGGAACCCGGAGGCGGAAGCGGGGGCGATGTAGACCTCGCTGTCGATGTCCAGCACCTTCCTTATCTTCTCAACGACACCGCGCTGCAGGTCCTGGTAGTCCTTGCCCCGGTGCACCATCATTCCCCTGTTCATGGAGCTAAGCGTGTCCGGAAAAACCTCCACCGGACCGACCGTGAAAAGCCTTCTGCTCAAATTGATCCCTCATTGTGAATGCGCGTCACCTGATATGATTTATCTGCCCTCGCACCGGCAGACCTTCCGGTCCTCGGTTTCGCGGCCTGAGAGGGTAGATAAACACAGGTGAAATAGGTTTCCATGGACTAGCGTTCCAACAGCCGGCGCAGGCGGGCCAAGGCGTCGTCCACGTCCTGCTCGTCTATGCCGTAATGGGTCACGAAGCGGGCCTTGGTGGCGCCGAACTCGAACACCTGGACCCCTATCTTGCAGGCCCTGTTGACGAAATAGTCAACGTCCCAGCCGGTGCCTGTGATGTCCGCCAGGACGATGTTTGTCTGCACCGTGTCCAGGTCAACGCTGATCCCAGGTATGTCGTTGAGACCCTCGGCCATCCTGCGGGCGTTCCTGTGGTCCTCCTTCAACCTGCCTATCATGTTCTGCAGGGCGACCACCCCGGGAGCGGCGACCACGCCTGCCTGCCTCATTCCCCCTCCCACCATCTTCCTGGCCCTGGTCACGCCCTCGATGAACTCGGAATTGCCCACCACCACCGAGCCGATGGGGCAGGAGAGGCCTTTGGACAGGCAGAACGTTATGCTGTCCAGGTGCCTCATGTACTCTTTGACGTCCACGTCCAGGGCCACCGCGGCATTGAATATCCTTGCCCCGTCGCAATGCACCTTGAGACCGTGGTCATGGGCCACCTTCGAGACCTCCTCGACCTCCCGGGGGGTCCACACGGTGCCCCCGGCCCGGTTGTGGGTGTTCTCTATGCACACCAGGCTGGGAATGGGGTAATGGAGGTCCTGATGCCTTATGCTGGCCTCCAGCTGCTCCGGGGAGAACTTGCCCCCGTTCCCTTTTATAAGGCGGGGGATGGCCCCGACCAGGGCGGACACGCCGCCAAGCTCGTAGTAGTAGATGTGCGCTTCCGACTCCAGGAACACCTCGTCGCCCCTGCGGCAATGCGTCATGAGGGAGACCAGGTTGCCCATTGTCCCGCTTGTGACCAGCAGCGCGCCCTCGGCCCCGAACATGTCCGCGGACATTTCCTGCAGCTGATTGACCGTGGGGTCCTCCTTTTCCACGTCGTCCCCCAGCTCCGCCGACTGAATGCTGTCCATCATTTCCTTCGTGGGCAGGGTGAACGTGTCGCTCCTGAGGTCTATTAGGCGCAAGTGAATCTCTCCGGGGCGCTCGATGCGGAAAATCGCATAAATAGTTAGCGACCTGACCATGATGAAAGGTTGATATTGGCACCCGTCCTTGTCGTGGATGATGAGGAAGGACCTGGTGGCAATACTGGCCTGCCCGGCGTGCAAGCACCATCCCCTGGAACTGCAGGTGGAGAGGGAGGAGGCCGGCGACGTGATGGAGGGGCGGCTGCTCTGTCCTGGATGCAAGGCCGTCTACATAATAGAGGACGGGATTCCGAACCTGCTGCCGCCGGAGTGATCAGAGGCTGCCCAGGGCGTCCTTGATCCTGGCCATGCCTTCCTTTATGTTCTCCCGGCTGGCGGCGTAGGAGAGGCGGAAGCGCCCCTCTCCCGCCGGTCCGAAGGCCGAGCCCGGCGTCACGGCGACATGCGCCTCCTTGAGCAGGTACGATGCCATGTCCTCCGAGCTCATGTCGAGGTCGTAGGAAGGCATCATGTAGAAGGCGCCGCTGGGCAACGGGCAGTCAAGGCTGGGGATGTCGTCCATCAGGGAACGCACCAGGTCCCGGCGGGCCCTGAACTCCTCCTTCATCATGGACACGGACGCCTGTGGCCCGCGCAGGGCCTCCAGGCAGGCCTCCTGCACGAATGATGTGACGCAGGTTATGGATTGGGTCTGCAGCTTGTTGAGCTCCTTGAATATGGGTTTCGGGGCCACGGCCCAGCCGGCCCTCCAGCCGGTCATCGCGTACGACTTGGAGAAACCGTCCACGGTGATCGTGCGATCGAACATGCCGTCCAGGGAAGATATGGACGTGTGCTCGCCCTCGAACACCAGCTGATTGTATATCTCGTCGGCCAGCACGTACAGGTCATGGTCCACGGCCAGGTCCGCTATCCCCTGAACGTCGTCCCGGGTCAGCACCGAGCCGCAGGGGTTGGAGGGGGAGTTGAGCACGATCATCTTGGTGCGCTTGGATATCCTTTCGGAGACCAGGTCGGGGGTCATCCGGAAGCCGTTGTCCGCGGACAGGTTGGCGTATCGCACCTTGCCCCCGGCAAGCCTGGCGCATGCTTCGAACGTTCCCCATGCCAGGTCGGGGACTATCACCTCGTCCCCGTCATCGACCATGGCCAGCATGGTCATGAATATGGCCTGCTTGGTCGGCGTGACCAGCACGTTGGATGCCTCGCAGGGTATGCCGTTCAGCTGACGGCATCTCTCGGCCACTGCTTTGCGCAGCTCGGGTATGCCCGCGGACGGCGTGTAATAGGTGAAATCGTTTGAAAGGGAGCGTACGCAGGCTTCCTTGATGTTCTCAGGCGTGTGGAAGTCCGGCTCTCCCATGGAGAAGGATATGATGTCCACTCCCTCCCCCTTGAGCTTGCTGACCAGGTTGGCGATCTTGACCGTTCCCGATTCGGGGACGCTCCCCATCCTCTTGGCGAACATCGAGGCGACAAACGAGCCCAATGGCTTTATGCTTTTTGTCAAGGGCTTGCAGGGGTTCTGCTGGGGAGGGTCGGGAAAAGTGATAAATAACGCCCTGCAGGTAAGCCGGTTTGGTGAGATAAATGACATTCAAGTTGGACCTATCCGGACTGCGCCACGGCACCGAGCTGGTCAAGCGCGGGTTCGCCAAGATGCAGCAGGGCGGGGTGGTCATGGACGTCACCAACGCCGAGCAGGCCAAGATCGCTGAGGAAGCTGGCGCGGTGGCCGTCATGGCCCTGGAACGGGTCCCGGCGGACATCAGGGCCCAGGGCGGGGTGGCCAGGATGGCCGACCCGGTCAAGGTGCTGGAGATAATGGACTCGGTAACGATCCCGGTCATGGCCAAGTGCCGCATCGGACATTTCGTGGAGGCGCAGGTGCTGGAGTCCTTGGGCGTGGACATGATAGACGAGTCCGAGGTGCTCACGCCGGCCGATCCCTTCATGCATGTGGTCAAACAGGGGTTCACCGTGCCATTCGTCTGCGGGGCCAGGGACCTGGGCGAGGCGCTCCGGCGCATCGACGAGGGGGCGGCCATGGTCAGGACCAAGGGGGAACCCGGTACTGGCAACATCATAGAGGCCGTGCGGCATCAGAGGATGATCATGGGCAAGGTGCGCGAGCTGAAGGGCAAGGACGATGCCGAGCTGGCCGTGATCGCAAGGCAGATCGAGGCGCCCTTTTACCTGGTCAAGGAGGTCGCCGGGATGCAGCGTCTGCCGGTCATCAACTTCGCCGCTGGCGGAGTGGCTACCCCGGCCGACGCGGCCCTCATGATGCAGCTCGGTTCTGACGGCGTCTTCGTCGGCTCGGGCATATTCAAGAGCAACGATCCGGAGGTCAGGGCCAAGGCCATAGTGGAGGCGGTCACCCATTACGACGATCCGAAGGTCATCGCCGAGGTGTCCCGGGGATTGGGCGAGGCGATGCACGGCATTGAGATCTCCACCCTGACCAAGGAACAGCGTATGCAGGAACGCGGCTGGTAATTCTTTAATTGCATGGCCGGGGGCGGCCCCGGCCCTGTTCGTCATTCCATTTCTAAGAGATGACCTTGTCCAGGCTGTCGGTCAGCACCGCGTTCTTGATCTCCCTGGATATGCGGCGACCGGTGCTCATGTTCTCCTCGGTGAGGTCGGAGTACGGGGATCCGGATATGAACGGGTTGGAGCCTGCCACTATCCGGGAGGATATCTCGAACACCTTGAACTCCAGCTTATCGGTGACTATGCCTTCCAGGCAGAACGGCCCGATCATCCCGCCGAACAGCTCGTAGGAGCGCTTGACCACCTCCTCTCCCATGTCGAAAACCTTGGGCAGGAGGCTTTCCCGAATGACGACTGGAACGTTGCCGGTCACCACGAACGAGGGGAACAGGCCTAGCTTCTTCAGCTCCTCGGACGCTCCTAGCTTGTACAGTTCGTCTATGTTGCTCTCGTCACGGCGGTCCATGGACATCAGCTCAAGGGAGCCGTCGCCCACCCTGAACCCGTCCTTCTTTATCGGGGAGTAGAAGTAGTGCAGGTAGTACCTGGTGCCCAGTATGTACTCCTGTATGGTGTAGTCCTGCTCCAGGTCCAGACCCATTTTGAACTCCGGGTAGTCCTTGGCGATGAAGAAACCGCGGCCGCCCTTGGCCCCGTTGTACTTCACCAGCACCGGCCGGTCGATGTTCTTGGGGTCCTCGATGACCGTGGGCATGACGATGCCGGCGGTCTCCAGCCACTCCCTCATCTTGTCCCGGTTGGACTCCCATCTCAGCACGTTCCTGTTGCCGAACGTGGGCACGGGCATCTTCTCGAACTTGTCGGTGCCCATGTATTCCACGAAGGAACCGTGCGGAACTACGATTATATTGCGGGCCAGCAGCTCGTCCGTGTTGTCCAGCAGGTCGGCGTAGCTGTTGAGTTTCATGAACTCGTCGGGCCTGCCGAGGGGAAAGGCGTCGTAATAGCGGAAGTTGTCCTTCACGGTGAGGCCGAGTGTGCGGAACCCTTCCTTCTTGGCCCCGTTGAAGATCTGCAGCGATGAATGGGAACAGAGAGTGGCCACGGTGAGCTTGTTCTTGTCGTACTCGTCGAGGATCTTGAGTATCTTGTTCTTCGGGACCATTACCTCAAAATTTTCCTGAAGGATATAAACCTTTCTAAGACCCTAGAATATGTCCCAACCTAGCTCTGTGACCACATAATACACTATGGCGGCCCTGGTGATCCCTGCGGCCAGGTTGGTGATGGCGAAGTTCCGGAGGTCCTTGGCCTGGCGTTCCTTCCTGAATATGGAGAACAGGTAGACCGGGACTGTGTCCACCATTATCGGGATGCTGAGAATGATGTATAGGCCGACATACCCCAGCTTGTCCACGAGCCAGTTGCTGAACTTGACCACCATCCGGAAGAAGCCCCACTTCCTGGTCAGCGTGTTTATCGGCCTCTCCACGTTCATTCCGATGTAGAAGACTATGACGCTGCCCACCGCCTTTCCGACCCCCAGCAGTATGGCCTTTAAAATGAAGGGCGTGGCCGGGCTCAGAAATAGCATCAGCTCCACCGGAACGGGCAGAAATAGGGTGGCCGCGATTATGTAGATGAAGAAGACGATCGAATAGACAAATGGGTCGCCCTGAACCTGCTCTAGAAAGGAGGTCAGGCCACCGACTATGTCCATCGGACGGTTTATGGACTTCCATTAGAAAAGCTTATCTTGGCATGGCCGAAAGCCCAATAAGCTGGGTTATTATCTGAATGAGATATCTTTTTATGGTTGTATGGCAATTATGCCAGAGGAGACTCCAATGGTTCCAGAAAAAAAGGTGAGTAAGGCTAAGGACGAAGATTGGTTCGCCAAGCTGGATGCCGAGCTTTCAGCCCGTACCGATGCCATCTCCAAGGACAAGGAAGAGATCAACTTCCAGAAGACCACGATCAACCGCACCATCATCGGAGATTTCTGGAACGTTCTGAATAGGTTCTCCCGGATCAATGTGCAGCTTAACATGGAACCCACCTACAGCGAGTTCGCACAGTTCGAGGAGTTCCCTGTCAAGTGGAGGTTCAAGAACGAGTACGACTTCGAGGCTGTCAGCAAGGTCCAGCTGGTAGACAGGACCCAGACCCAGGGGCGAATGGGCGACTCCCTGAAGGTCATGTACTACGCCGTTGACTCCACTCCGTGCGTTCGCATGGTGTTCGATTACTGCGAGGGCGAGCATTACTACAAGTACGCTGGATGGAAGCGGATATTCGGACAGTTCGTCGTCTATGATTCACCGCTGTCCAAGTTCGACATGGACCGCTTCCACGAGAAGTTGGCGGATGTGGTTCTCGCATGGTACGAGTCGCACCTGCGCAACAACCGAGACATATTGATCTCCCACCTGAAGGAGAAGTACGAGCGCGGCGAGACATTTACCGAGTGAGCCATTTTCAACGGCTCCCGGCATAAACTCTTTTAACTGGCACCTTCGGTTTTATTCTGGTCGGTGGTCCATTTTCAATTTGCAGTGAATAATGCTATTAAACGAAACGGGCATAATGGGCTGCCTTATTAGCTAAGGAACGGAGGCATGAAATGGACAGAGAAGAGCTCGCACCCCATGCGGATGAGCTTGCCAGGGTGCTCGGGGAAAAAGTCGACAAGAACAAGATAATGGACGACCTGGACAAGTATGTGAACCTCTACCGGGTCTCGTTGGAATGGGCCAAGAGGGACATACTGAAGAAGATGGGCGGGGATCCCGACTCGGTCGGCGATGGATCGGAGCGCAAGAATGTGGCCGAACTCACCGGTGCCGAGCAATCGGTCGATCTTCTGGTCAAGGTGCTGACCGTCAATCCCAAGACGATCGAGGTTGGCGGAGTGAGCAAGAACATCGTCTACGGGTACGTGGCCGACGAGTCGGGGCGCGTTCCGTACACCATCTGGGAGACGGAGAGCGTTCAGATGAAGGAAGGTTCAACCGTCATCGTTCGGAACGCCTACACCAAGGAGTACAAGGGAAACCCCCAGCTGAACCTGGGGAACCGGGCGTCGGTGGAGGAGTCCGATGAGGTCCTTGACGTGGCCGACATGCCCTCCGGGGGCTCGGCCGAGGTCAAGATCGCGGAGCTGACGGATGGGATGAACTATGTCATCGTGTCCGGCAAGATCGGCAGACCGGAGCAGCGGGAGATCACAGTATCGGGCGAGAAGAAGATGATCGTCACCGGGATACTGAGCGACGAGACCGGGAGCGCGGAGTTCACCGTGTGGAAGGAAATGGAGCTGAATGACGGTGACGAGGTGCGCGTGATCGGTGCGTATGTCAAGAGCTGGAGGGGGATGCCCAAGCTGAACCTGGGGGACAAGGCCGAGGTCCAGGTGCTGGAAAGGGGCACGCTGGGGGATATCTCGGGAAGCGTTCCCAAGCCCAGGACCCTGGAGGACGTGGAGCTCGCCGGCGGGGCCATGGACGTTGTCGTGCACGGCACCTTGGTGGACGTGCGCGAGGGAAGCGGCCTGGTAATGCGCTGCCCTGATTGCCGCAGGGTGCTGCAGAAAAGCACCTGCCGGGTGCATGGCAAGGTCAAAGGAATAGATGACCTGAGGATAAAGGCGATCCTGGACGATGGAACTTCCTCCATGAGCGTGATCTTCGGCAAGGAGCTCACTGAGCAGATGCTCAACATAAGCATTGACGAGGCGGTGAAGATGACCACCGAGGAGAGGAACCCGGACGCGGTGAAGGAAATGGCCGAGGAGAAGCTTTTCGCCCGCCCCCTGGAGGTGCGGGGGATGGTCCGCTCCGATGATTACGGCCCCATGCTCATCGCCAGGGAGGCCCGGTTCATGGAGATCGATGTCAGGGAGGAGGGTGCCAAGCTCCTTACGGAACTGGAGGGGTTCAATTGATGTCCCGGGAGGTGGCCTGGAGGGTCTTCGCCGCGGAGTTCAACTCCTCCAGCTTGGAGATGAAGGGAGAGGGAGAGAAGACCCCTTCCTACCTGATATCCCCATTGGGAGCGAAGATGAACCGCATCTTCGTGGTGGGCGTGCTCACCGACAACGAGAACGTGGGGAATGAGAACGAGCCGGTATGGCGGGCCAAGATCACCGACCCCACAGGAACGTTCTACATGACCGCCGGGCAGTACCAGCCGGAGGCGGCCATGGTCCTGGCCAAGCTGCAGCCGCCCTGCTTCGTGGCCGTGGTCGGAAAGTTCCGCACCTATTCTCCGGAGGAAGGGAAGCTGTACGTCTCCATTCGCCCGGAGCGTGTCGGCAAGGTCGAGGCCTCAGTGCGCGACGGCTGGGTACTGGAGACGTGCAAGGCCACCGTGGACCGCATCTCGGCCATGGAGGAAGCAATGAAGCTCGGCGAGCCCACAGTGGAGAAGCTGATCCAGATAGGGTCCTCCAGACCATTGGCCGAGGGGGTTGTGCACAGCATGCAACACTACAGCCCTGAGGACCTGTCCCGTTACAAGGGAATGGTGTCCGATGCCCTCAAGTTCCTGCTCCCGGAATATCAGACCGGCCCAGACCTTCCCGTTGAGCATGACATTCCGGAGGAGATCGAGGACGATGACGAGCCTGACGACGTGGACAAGGAGGCCTTGGTGCTCTCCATGATCGAAGGCCTTGATTCCGGCAAGGGAGCGGCCTGGGACGAGGTGGTGCAGAAGGCCCGGTCCCAAGGGATAGAGCGAGAGGAACTGGACGCGATAGCCAACTCGCTGCTGGACAAGGGCTTCGTCTACGAGCCGGTGCTCGGCAGGATGAGAAAAATATAAGAAAACGGGGAAGAGGTTTCTTTCCCAAACCTTTTTTTCTTTTCTTCACCGGAGCTGCGCCATCAGCTGGTCCTCGAACTGCCACTGCGCGGTGAAGTGGTCGTTGAGGTCCTTGATGATGAAGTAGTACCAGATGAACACGACTATACCCAGGAGCAGGGTCAGTATGAGCAGCAGGATGTTGGGCCTCTCCTTTATGGTGCTCCAAGAGGGGGTCATAATGTTGATCCCCAGCTTCTGGCAGGCAGCCTGTGTGTACTGGGTGAAGGCGTGCCAGCGCTTGTCGTGGTCGAACGGGTACTCGGACAGGAAGAACATCACTACGTAGTTAAGGAGCGGGAGCAGGCTGATGATGGTCCACAGGACCGGCGTCCTCTCCTTCTCCTTGTACATGGCCTCCTGGTTGATGCTCTCCAGCGCGGAAACCTCGTTGGCTATGAGCTGGGCCCTGCCGGTCTCAGCACCCTTGTCCTTGAGATACGAGATTATGGCCATGCGCAGGGCCATCTCGCGCTTGCGGTGCTCGTCCATCCGCTTGAGGAGCTTGTAGTTGAGCAATGCGTACAGGACTATGCCGATGGGGAAGGCGATAACAAAGCCCCACCCGCCTATGAGTATCATCAGCACCGTGCCGATGATCGCGGCGATGACGATGGATATTATTGGCCAAATGATCCAGATCCCGCTCATGATCTCGTCGGTCATGTTGCGGTTCTGTATGGCTCCGGCTATCTGCCCCTTGGCCCCCCCGTAAGATTGCCCGTACGGTTGTCCGGGCGCTCCATAGGCCGGCGCACCGTAAGCGGGAGCGGGCTGCTGCCATCCACCCTGCTGAGGCTGCTGGTAGTTCTGAGGAGGCTGTTGATAGCCCTGCTGAGGCGGTTGCTGCTGGTAGTTCTGAGGAGGCTGTTGATAGCCCTGCTGAGGCGGTTGCTCAGCGGACTGCGGGGGGGAGCTGATGCTCCTTCCGCAGCCCTGACAGAACTGGGCGTCGGCGTTTGCCAACTTCCCACAATAAGGACACGTCTTTGTTCCGTCCATGTGATTATCTCCCATCTGATGTTCCCCTGAGGGGGTTCATGCGTATATGCCGTTTCATATATATTTATAACATCGAGGTCGCGCCGTCTCTTTCCACGACCGCAGCTGCGTAACCGACCACGTCGTCCATAGGTCTCACGTCGCCCGAGTTGCCGTAATGCAGTAGCCTTGCCTTGCTGCCTCCGCAGGCCATGATCATCGTCGCCACCGGCCCGTAGCCGCACATGCTGATATCGTTGCGTTGGACGACGTCCACCACGCCTTCGGCGTCCAGCATCATTATTCGTTCCAGCACCATCCAGTCCTTCTCCCGCGCCACTTCCGCAGGAAGGTAATGGGACAGGTCGGAGGACGCCAGGAACACGACGTCCTTGCCCGCGCAGGCCTCCTTCAGCACCTTGGCCGCCTCCCTTGCCATGACCATATCCTGATGCCCCATGACTATGGGGACCACCTTCACCTCCGGATCAAGGTACTGCAGAAAGGGAAGCTGCACCTCCAGGCTGTGCTCGTAGAGATGCGCGGAACGGTCTATCTCCACAACGCCCTTCAGCCGGGATATTATGTCCCGGTCGGAACGGACCGTCCCGAGCGGGGTCTGGAAGTCCTCGCTGCTGGCCGAGACCGCTTTGCCGTAACCGGTGTGATTGGGACCGATTATGACCGCCGTTTCCGGCATCCCGTCGGCGGCCATCGCCGCGTACACGTGCGCCGCCACCGGGCCGGAGAACATCAGGCCTGCGTGGGGAACTACCGCTCCGGCGATCTTTCTAGGACCGTTCTTGACCACAGCCGGCAGCTTGCCTGGACCCAGGGGGGAAAGGAAGCATCGCTCAAGCTCCTTGATCAAACCGTTCCTGGATGATGAGTAGAACTGACCGGCGACCGCTGCCCGGCGAACCATGTGTCAAAATAAGGAAAGGGAAGTTAAAAGGGTTGGGGTTCAAAGGCTGGCTTCGAAGTCGTCGATGCTCAGCTTGAAGTCCTCGTCCCTGGTCAGCTTGCCCTGTTCCTTGAGAACCTCGCGGGTGAGCAGCCAGTAGACGCAGGCCAGGGAGCGCCGCCCCTTGTTGTTGGTCGGGATGACCAGGTCGACGTTCCTCGTCTCGTTGTTGGCGTCGCAAAGGGCCACGATCGGTATCCCCACGTTCAACGCCTCGGCCACTGCCTGCTGGTCGGCGGCGGGGTCGGTGACCACGATCACGTCCGGCTCGATGTAGCGGTTCAGCACCGGGTTGGTCAGGGAGCCGGGTATGAGCCTTTCCCCGAAGTACATGGCACCGATGGCCTTGGACATGATCCTGACCGGTTTCTGCCCGTACTGCCTGGCGGACACGACCAGTATCCTGTCGGACCTGAACCGGGAAAGGAACTTGGCCGCCGCCCTTATGCGGACGTCGGTCTGCTTGACGTCCATGACGTACAGGCCGTCGGTCCTGACCTTGAAGATGAAATCCTTCATGTCAGCACTCTTCTGCTGGGTGCCAATGTGGACACCGGAGGTCAGGTATACGTCCTCCGGTACGAGAAGCTCGGACTTGGACTCGTCGCTCATTTTATAACCTCATATATCGCGCTTTACAGTTATCGGGATAGTTCCCTTGTCGAACTCCAACTGAGAGATGGTGATCGGATCTATCATCCCTTCGGGGATCTCGAGAAGCACAGGCGCGCCTAGGGATATCTGCAGTGCCCTGGCACCGATTATGCGCGCCTTCTCAAATCTAGTATACTTCATGAATTCACCATAAGGGGGAGTGTCCCCATATTCACGAGGGGCTTATAAATTTTTTCACGACCTGCACGGGGCATGCCAGACATCCTTTTCAGGTGTTTTCGGGCGACTTCTGGAACGTCCTTGTGCTCACCCAATCGTTGCCCTAATATATACCTTGCCCTAGCGGAACCTCTTGGCGGAGTGTGCCACCAGCCCCCCCTCCCTGAGTATCTCCAATAGGAAATCGGGCAGCGGCACGAACTTTCCAGTGCGCCCGTTGGTCTCGTTGATCAATACCCCTTTCTCCAGGTTGATCAGCGCCACGTCCCCGTTCTCGAACATATCCGCGGCGTTGAACTCCACCACCGGAAGCCCAATGTTTATGGCGTTGCGGTAGAATATGCGGGCGAAGCTTGAGGCTACCACCGCTCCAACGCCAGCATGCTTGAGCGCGAGGGGCGCCTGTTCCCGGCTGGAGCCGCACCCGAAGTTGCGCCCTGCCACGATGATGTCGCCGTAAGCAACGTCCTTGGCGAACCGGGGGTCCAGGTCCTCCATCGCATGCCTGGCCATGTTCTTGACGTCGTAGTCGTCCAGGTACCTGCCTGGTATGATGACGTCGGTGTTCACGTGGTCCCCGTACTTCCATACCTTTCCTTTCATCACAGCACCTCCCGGGGATCTGCGATCTGCCCCTTGAGCGCGGAGGCGGCCACTGTCGCTGGCGAGGCCAGATAGACCTCTGATTCCGGCGAGCCCATCCTCCCGCGGAAGTTGCGGTTGGTGGTGGCGATGCACCTCTCTCCCGGAGCCAGCAGTCCCTGGTGCGCCCCCAGGCAGGGACCGCAGCCGGGATTGGTGACTATGGCGCCCGACCTCACCAGCGAGGAGAGCGTCCCGGAGTCCGCCGCCCACAGGTAGACCTCTCTGGAAGCGGGAACGACTATGAGGCGAACGCTGTCCGGTATGCGGCGCCCGTGCAATATACGCTCCGCGGCCAGCAGGTCCTCGGCGCGGCCGTTGGTGCATGAACCGATCACGGCCTGGTCGACCGGAACGCCGGCCATCTCCTCCACCGGCTTCACGTTGTCCACGGAATGGGGATAGGCCACCTGCGGCGACAGGCCGGTAAGGTCCATGTCGAACTCCTTCTCCACCTCGGCGTCCATGTCGGAGAGCAGCGGCTCCCACTGCCTGGATGTTCTTCCCTTCAGGTAATCCCTTGTCCTCTCGTCCGGGAAGGTTACGCCCGCCTTGGCGCCCATCTCCATGCTCATGTTGCACATGGTCATGCGCCCGGACACGGACATGGCGTCCACCACCGGGCCGATGAACTCCGCGCAGCGGTAGTCGCACCCGTCCGCCCCCATCTCCCCGATGAGATGCAGTATGACGTCCTTGGCGGCAACAGGGTCTTCGAGCTTTCCAGTAAGGTTGAAGCGGAACGTGCTCGGCACCTTCATCCAAAGCTCGCCGGTGGCCCACACCGCGGCCATCTCCGTGGCGCCTATCCCGGTGGAGAAAGCGCCCAGCGCCCCGTAGGTCGTGGTGTGCGAGTCAGTGCCCACGATGAGCATGCCGGGGAGCACGTGGCCCTTTTCCGGCAGTACCTGGTGACAGATGCCCTCCCGGAGATCGTAGAAGTTCGGCAGCCCTTCCGCCCTGACGAACTTGCGAACGGACTGGTGGCCTTCAGCGGCCTTGGTGGTGTTGGCCGGAACCCGGTGATCGAAGAGCAGGACGATCTTTTCAGGGTCCCATACCTCCTTGGCCCCTATCTCCTTGAAAGACCTGAGGACCAGCGCGGCGTTCTCGTGGGACATTGCCAGGTCGATGTTTGCCGAAACGACGTCGCCTGGATGAACTTCCTTCCCGCTGGCCTTTGATAGCACCTTCTGGGCGAAGGTCATGGCTGCCATGGCACTCCAATGCGTTAGCCATATAATCGTTTTTTCAGAGAGGTATCGAAATTAGGGATGTGCCCCACGGGCATTGAGATGGCGGCGCGTGATGTATGCCGCGCGTTCCGATCCCCGTCGCTCCACTCAAAGATAATGGGCAGGATAGATATAAGCCCCCATGGCATTATGATTTTCCAATGAGCCCGAGGTGGAAGTGGTTCCTGTGGAGATCCGTCCTCTCAGCCGTGCTGGTATCGATCTCCCTGTACCTGTTCACCCTGGACTGGAGCCTGGGCTTCTTCCTGATAGGACTGTGGGCGATCGCTGCCGTTTGCTTCGTGACCGCGATAGCCATATGGTTATACAGCCATCCGGACGGTTGCTCGGGGCACGAGGGAGAGCCGCCGAAAGGACCCCGTACCCAGCATGAGATGGGGAGGGAGCGCAGGCGGTCCCAGCAGGCGGAGCTGAACATCATCGGCCTGAGCGGTTATTGGGTGAACCGCCGCTCCTTTGGGCGGTTCAATGGGCCAGGGGACTGAGAATGCAATCCCGATACGATCGTACCGTCATCCGCTTCATGGCCGGGGTAGAATTGGCGGTCTTGGCGCTGGCGCTCATGGTGCCCCTGTTCTTCCCTGTCAGGCTGATCGGTCCTATCGGCGTGCCCATCGTCGCCGGTATGACCGGCACGGCGGCCCTTCTTTTTTATGCCTCTTTCCGTCTCCTATACCGCCGGGAGAAGAATGATAAGAATGGACCATATGTCACTCCTGAAAGGGAAACGGACATACTGCGTGGAGAACCCAGGTTGGAATCGAAAGCGGACAAGGCCAAATCGTTCTATTTCTCAGACGGGACAGGACGGCATTTCAGGCGCGGAGGGGGCAGGTTTTGAGGGACGGCTGACCGTGAGCAACGCGCCGCCCACGATGGATGTCCTTCAGGGCGCCTTCGCATTTTAAGGGACCCGCCCGTGTTTGGGGAACGGGCGAACAGTCCTTGTTCTGATGCCCGGTATTGGGCCGCTCTACGTGTTCATCATACGTTGCGCCCTTCGATCGGGGAACATATAGTTTTAAGTCGTTTTGCAACAATGGTTTATGCATGGGCCCCAGAGCCAAATGGTTCCTGTGGAGATCCGTCCTCTCAGCCGTGCTGGTATCGATCTCCCTGTACCTGTTCACCCTGGACTGGAGCCTGGGCTTCTTCCTTCCGGGCCTCTGGTTGATAGCCGCCATCTGCTTCGTGGCCGCGATAGCCATATGGTTCTACGACCATGCGCGGGGCCGTTATGGCCACGAGATAGAGACGCTGAAGGGGCCCCGCACCCGACACGAGATACGCAGGGACGAGAAAGCACGAAGGGCGCAGGAGCTGCTCAACGTCAGCGTGGACCAGCACATGGTAGACCGTCGTTGGTGAACCGCGGGATGTCCTTCCCATAAGAACTTGCGGCACCCCGGAAGCGGGCCAGGACCATCTTTATTGCGGGATCGGATGCATATCGATAAATCCTGCCAGCACGTTCGAAGTACGTTCGCATGAAGATAACGGTATACGGCGGCGCGGGGGTCATCGGGGGTAACAAGGTCCATGTGGGCCTGGGCGACCGGGGCGCCTTCCTGGACTTCGGAGAGTCTTTCGATCTCGGCAACAAGTTCTGTTCGGAGTTCGTCCGTCCCCGAACCGGGCGCGGACTCCGGGACTTCTTGAGGCTCGGAATGCTCCCTCCCCTGGACTGTTACAGGCCGGACCTCTATCCGGCGGACCTCTCGATGACGGACATGGCACCGGTCAGGGTCGATGCCTTGTTCCTGTCCCACGCCCACTTCGACCATTACGGGAACGCCGGGTTCCTGCGGCACGACATTCCCATCGTGTCCAGCTCCATGACCTACGCCATTCTGAGAGCGTCAAGCGAGATAGGCAGGACCGGGATGTCCACCGAGCTGTTCGACCACGTGGTCAGGGAACCCAAGGAGATGGAGCCACGTATACTGGTCTCCCCGCGCAACAAGGACAAGGAAGTGCAGGGGCGCCGCTGGGTGCTGACCGGCAAAATGGTGGAAGAAGACCCAGAATGGAGGATGGGTGGCTGCTGCCAGGTCACCGAAGGGAACGGAGAGCTGAACGGGATCGAGTACAAGGCCTTCCCGGTGGACCATTCCATATACGGCGCCACCGCCTTCGCCCTGCGGAGGGCGGGGGGCGATTGGCTGGTGTACTCGGGAGACCTCAGGATGCACGGCGTGAACGGGGATGACACCGCGCTCTTCGCCGGACGCGCCAGGGAGCTCCGTCCTAAGGCATTGATAATTGAGGGCACCCGGATAGGGCGGGGGTCCCCGAAGGTGGAGATGACCGAGCGCATGGTCCACGACAACTGCCTGGCCGCGGTGGAGGAGGGTTCGGGACTCACCATCGCCGACTTCTCGGCCAACAACTTCGAGCGCCTGGACACCTTCATCGACATCGCCCGCCGAACCGGCAAACGAATGGTGGTCACACACAGGGACGTGGCCCTGTTGCAGAGCATTGCCAGGGTGGACGGTAACGTGCGAAAGGATTCCCTGTGGGTTTACAGGTCCCTTTCCGACAGGGACGCGGACATGGTCGACGATCTCGGGGACCGGGGATGGCAGGTGGCGGACCCTGATGACATAGCTAGCGAGCCAGAGGAGCACATGCTTTGCCTTTCCTTCTGGGACATGGCCAAGCTGCTAGACCTGGAATGGAGGGGCGGGACGTACGTCTACTCGAACAGCATGGCCTACGACCTGCGGCAGACGGACAACCTGCAGAAGCTGATGAACTGGATCGATCTCATGGGGTTCGATTGCCGCGGCATTTCGAAAACGAACGGGGCCTTGGACTTCGAAGAGGGCTTCCACAGCTCCGGCCACCTGGCCCTGGACGACCTTTGGCGCGTCGTCGAGACGATATCCCCGGAGGTGGTGGTCCCGGTGCACTGCGCTTTCCCCGAGCTGTTCGCCGAAATGTGCCCCGTTCGCACCATAGTTCCGGAGAAGGGAAAGGTCATCGATCTGGACCGGGGTACATCTCGGTGAACGCGTCCACGTCGAACTTTCGATACGCCCCGTTCAGGTTCATGTAGCGCACCTTGCCGAATATATTGCGTTCCGTCCAGGCCCGGTCGTGCACCCCTCCGATGCTCCAGGCAGCCCCTACGTATCCGTTCGGATCGCGGCCGTCCATTTCGTAGCGGTCGTTCAGGGAGTTGACGATGCGCAGTGCTTCCGAGGGGGTCTCGGTCCACTCCAGCACCTTCTTGGCCCAGTACATGCGCAGCCAGCCGTGCATCTTCCCTTCCCGCACCATCTGGACCTGGGCGGCGTTCCACAGGGGGTCGTGGGTCCGCGCCCTGTCGAGCTCGTCCTCCGTGTAGACATGTTCCCTCCTGTCGCCCTGATGCTCCCTCAGGGTGGCTTTGGCCCATGCGGGGAACCCCTCCGGGGAATCGTAATTTCGGTTGTAGAAGCAAAAGTTGTCGGAGAGCTCGCGGCGAACGATCAGCTCCTCGAGGTAGGCATCCTTGTCGGACTGGGGGGCCGGGGATCCCGCTACCTCCAGAGCGACCCTTTGCGCTGAGATCGTTCCGAAGTGCAGGTAGGGGGAGATGCGGGACTGCCAGTCCAGGTTGGGGTCGTTCCTCCTCTCGCCGTACCCGTGAAGACGCTCCCGTATGAACTCGTCCAGAACGATACGGGCCTGCCTGGCCCCTCCCTTCCATGTATCGCTGTCACCGTGCCTTTTCAGGAGCTTGCGGATGTCCCCTGTCATCGCATCCCCGGGCCATTCCCTGGTACCGGACGGGGAGGGCGGGAGGTACCCTTGGTGGTCCGGCAGGTGGCGCTTTATCTTGGGACGGAAGGTGGCGGCGGAATAATCCTGTTTTGGGGAGGCCGTCCAGCATGGTACGATGTTGTGGGCGTCCACCTCCTCGAAGCCGCAATCGCTGTTCTTCATCGCCGTCCTTCTCCATTCGGATTTCTCGCGCAGGGGATCGAAATCTGTGACGACCATCGAAACATTCCACTCCTGGAGGAAACACGGCACTTCCACGGAAGGGTCGCCCTCTAGCAGGAAGAAGGGCAGTCCCCTGCCTTCGGCCGCCCGCACGATCTCTTCGAGCCCTTCCAGCATGAAACGGTAGTGCCGGGGCCCGGCCGAGAGGAAAGCGGGGGAGAGACAGAACATCACGCCCATGGCCCGCCCGCCCTCCCGTGCCCTGGCCCAGGCATGGTACAGCGCCCAGTTGTCCTCCAGACGCTGGTCCCTGCTCATCCAGTATATCACGGGGCCCGTGCCTTCGCCCTCGCGCAGGGAGCGCCACCGGCGCTGGTGACCGGGGATGGTCTCGAACATCGTCGTGGCCATTGCTTTGCACCCCTTTAATGCCTGTTCAACCCGTACCATTTCGCCATATTTTCAAGTCGGTGGTAAGGCCGGTCCATCAACGATACTTTGGCGGTCAGTACCCCGGACACGGCCAGGGGAAGGACGTTCCACCAGACCAGGGACAGCGATGCCCCCTCGGCAAGCGAGCCCGCGGCCAGGGGAACGCGCGCCAGCGAGTGGCGTCGGTGGATGACCGGGAACCTCCGTTCCATGCCCAGAGGCCTGCTGGTGTCCACCGCCGCCGATCGGAAGGTTGCCTGGGCGATGATGCGCCGGGGGCCCTTCAAGGGCCTGGTCGGGTCAAATGACTGGGATACGAGATCGGGCGCGGAGATGTGCTTGTCGAACCCGTTCCTGATGGCGCCAACGGTAACTTCGAGCTCGGCCACCGCCTCCTCCCGGCCATCGTGGGTCAAGCCCGGGAACCCCTTGGATACGGATTTGTCCTGCATGTCGTGAGGGGGCATTCCCAGATGATGGCATCCGAGATAGCTGTTGTTCCGGGGGAGGGGGCTTCTGGCCATCCATACGCGCAGCATGAACACCCGGCGGCTGGGATGATGGTGGCCAAGCTGATAGGAATGCCCGTGGCCGTTCACCCTCTCCTTATGGCGGTCGGGTTCCACGATTCCGTCGAGAAAGGCATTTCGCTTCCCGGGAAGCAGCTCCGGCAGGTCGGCGATGGCCTTGCCTGTGGAGATATGCGAATGCCATTTCATATCCGCCCAATGATGCTGGAACGATCGTTCATTGGGATGACGGGCGGTAATGACGAAGCGGAGGTCCCTGCTGGCATCGGGAACGGGCAAAGGATGCTCGAGCGGCCCCGCCCCTTGGTGGTCCGCGATCCTTACCCGGTACCGTTCGCCATGCGTTCATCGCGCCCTCAGGAGGACGGGGGGCGTTCACCCCCATTGCCTGCAATGCACGTTACCAAGCTCGACGTTCTGATCGTTGGCATTCCCTGTTATCGGAACGATCCCTGCAACGCCCCCGGTCAAATGAGGACAGGGGACCTTGGACTTCGACGATCACCAATCCGATAAGGGCGTTTAAGGGCAAAAGCCCCTTTTATCGAAGGAATTTATCGTCGTTCGTCGTAATACAGGTTTGGAACCTTTTTTTTAGCGTAACGCTTATTAA
>JAAYDU010000003.1 GCA_012729095.1 Methanobacteriota archaeon
CGCCGGCACCGACGGGGGCGGGCGTGCTGTTGCGGACCTCCCACGCATGGGCGGTGAGGTCGTACCTCCAGAAGCTATTGGTATTGTTACCTCCCATGGCGTAAATGTAGTTGGACTCGTCGTAGGCCATGGAACCTCCCGGTCCGATGTCGCCCGGGGCATCGGGCCTGTTCACCCAGGTATCATCGAGGATGTAATACCTGTAGAACTTTTTGGTACCTCCTCCGGCCAGCGCGTACATTGATGAATCGGCCACCTCCTCTCCGGCCAACATGACGTTTCCCGGGCTTTTCTTGGTAACGACATTATACTGCAGCGTATGATTGTAGAAGTCCTCCTCGGTGGTATAGGTCTTCAAGGCCGGGGTGTACGCTCGCACCTCGTTGCCATTGATGTTCTCAACATCGCTCAATATGGCGAACGTTCCGGTGTTGAGGAACGCCACTACGATAAGTATAGAAACGACGGCCAGGAGGCGTTTTCGAGAGATCATTGCTCGCCTCCCGACCGGGCATCGTTCTTGTGTTTGTCATCGTACCATCCCAGGAGGAGCATCACGGCCACTATGGTTATGATCAGAATCCAGCCGTAGACGCTCTTGAGGAAAAGCACGGCGTGCCCCAAATAAGGCACGACCAACCCGATCTCGCTCACCACGTCGTCGTACGACACGGTGTACGGGTCGGGGTCTTCGTTCGCGTCTCCTTGGGTTTGGATCCAGTTCGACTCGGCGTCCAGCGCTATGACCCGGTGACAGATCAGAACGCCGGCGTGCCGGTAGATTATGACGTCCCCGACTCGGATGTCCTCGTCGTCAACGGCGTTCGATATCACGAGGTCGCCGCTGTCGATGTCCGGAGACATGCTTCCGGAACGTACGGGATCGAAACGGAACCCGATGACGGGGGAGACCGCCATGAAAAGCACCAGAGCTAACACTGCCAATGATATGGCCGTGCCTGCTCTGGACCAGTTCATGCGTTCACCCTCCGTCAAAGGTAAGGAGATTTTTCACGATCTATTGACCGATCCCAGTCACCTTTAACCGTCGATTACACCGTTGCCATCAGCGTCCTGGTGCAGGGTGAATGTTATGTCGAAGGTCAAGGAATCTCCCTGAATTTCGTTACCGACAGCCGTGGGAACCCATACATACATGGTCACGGTCGTAGTTCCGGTGGTAGCTACAAGGCTCGCGGACCAGGTCGTGGTGTACTCGCTCAGCAGACCCTCATAGATCGTAGTGGAGCCGGCCATGAAATTCACCATCAGGACATCCTGCAGATTTCCGTTGGTATCATCATTGGTTGAAACGTCTTCTTCGGGCTCGGTCTCAACTCCAGGTGCACCAACTGGGTCTGAAACGGCCATGGTCAGCACACCGCTGATGTTCCCAATGTTGGTCAGAACCATCTTAACACCGGTTCCGTTGCTTGTGTATCCGGGGTACACAGGGTCAACCACGAACAGGGCGGTGGTTAAGTCGTCTGCGTCATCTAGTTGTAGGTCCAATGTTCCAGCGGTTACCTTGTTAGCAGTTGTGCCCTCGGTGTCATTGAAGTAGGCGTTCACGCCCCAGCTCGCCACCAGGGCCACGACGACCAAGGCGAGCGCGCCGATCATTATTCTCTTCTTCTGCAGTTTACTGTCTCCTTATGGAATATCGGAGGTCTAACCTCCGTTAAAATCCCTATAATTGAGGCTCATATATAATAAGTTTTTCTGTGTTGTTCTGTTCTGTGATAACAGAGCTCGACACCTGGATAATGCAACGCCAGCGGAACGATGATCCGTATCTTACTGTTGAACGGCCTGGACCATGGTCCTGTCTGGACATCAGTATCAAAAAAAACCAATTGAAAATAGGAAAAATAGGAAAAATACCTATTAAGAATACAAATGACGGATTGTTAAAGGATGAGAATATAGGAAAGATGGAAAAGTGGTGGGTCCGTCCGAATTTGAATCGGAGTCACCTGCACCCCAAGCAGGAAGGATTCCAAGCTACCCCACGGACCCGTTTGTAAAGGGGTGATAAATGGTTTAACCCAGGGGGATCAGCTCGCCGAGCAGGTCCGAGTGGGAGATTATCATACGGCGGCAGCAGTACCGTTTGATGTCCAGATCGTCCAGCACTTCCTGGGGGTCCTCCCCCATCTGAACCCTCTTGACGAAGGTCTGGTAGGCGCTTCCCACCACCTTGCCGCACGTGAAACATCTTACCGGTATTATCATGTCTGCTCACCTGTACGATTTCTGCCTCTTCTTCCTGGCGCCACGGCCCAGCGGCTTCTTCGGGAGCTTGCGGCGGATGTCGCTGATCAGCAAGGACCTGTCAAAGTGCTTGAAAGCGATCTCAAGTTCCTCGTCCTTGTAGTACTCCACGATCGCCTTGGCGATTGCGGTCCTGGTGGCTTCCGCCTGACCCATCACGCCCCCGCCAGCCACGCTCACGTCGATGTCGACCAAGGCTGCCTTCTCAGGCACCAAGGTCAAGGGCTCGGCCATCTTCAGCCTGGCAAGTTCGGGGGTGACGATGTCCAGCGGTACGCTGTTGATGCGCACCTTGCCGGTACCCTCGCGGGCCACCGCGCGGGCCACTGCCGTCTTCCTCTTACCACTGGTGTTCACAACTTCGGACATATCACTTCACCCTCGAGCCCAGGAACTCAGCTATCTGACCTATCGTGACGTATTGCGTCAGTCCGGCCTTTATCGCAACGTCGACCTTCTCCTTCTGCGCGTCGGCGAACTCCTTAGGAACACCAACGTACACCTTAAGCCTCCTGTAGGCCTCCCTGCCGGAGGTTCTCTGCCAGGGCAGCATTCCCCTCACGGTCCTCTTCATTATGAGGTCTGCGCGGCGGGGGAAGAACGGACCGCTTTTTACATTGCCCAGGTCCTTCTTCTGCTTGTAGGAGGCAAGTACGGAATCGCGATCGCCGGTGATGACGATCTTCTCGGCGTTCACGATGACTATCTCCTCGCCCTTGAGAAGCCTCTTGGCGACAACGGTAGCAAGCCTTCCTGCGATGTGGTTCTCAGCGTCAATTATTGCGACCATCTGCTCACCTCATTACCTTCACACCGGTCCCCTGGGGCATCTCCTTGACCAGTTCCATGATGGTCAGGTTCTTGCCCCCGGCTGCCTCGATCTTGATCTTGGCGGACTCGGAGAACCCGTAGGCGGCTACGGTCACTTTCTTGTTCAGCGCACCGGACCCCAACACCTTCCCAGGTACGACTATGACGTCGCCCTCGGAGGCGTATCGCTCAAGCTTGCTCAGATTGACCTCGGCCCAATTGGCCTTGGCCTTTTCCAATCTTAGAGCAATGTCTCGCC
>JAAYDU010000028.1 GCA_012729095.1 Methanobacteriota archaeon
GACCTGACGAAAAAGAAGAAGGACCACTTCCTGCCGTTCATGCGCTTCGTGAACCACAGGAAATAAATTGAGGTAAGAACATGAATGTGTCAACGAAAGAGTGGAAATATCTTCTCGAACAGGTCATAACAATATAAATAAATTAGAATTTAATTTACTGACATTGGCAAAGTGTCAGGTTGAATTTTGCAACAAGGCCATATTTATAAAAATATAGCTTTTCCATGGCCAAGGTGGGGAGCTGGGCCCGCGCCCTGGGCGTGGCGATACTTGTGATATCCAGCGGGATCGTGGGATACTGGCTGGCGCCGGGGGAGGTCTCCGCGGAAACGGACCGGGACCCTTACTATCAGGTCTCGACGTACGGTCGCCTCAGCGAGGGCGGATACCGGGGCGTGATATCCATCGACAGGCTGCTGGAGCACGGTGACTTCGGAATCGGAACCGTGGAAGGGATAGACGGCGAGATGATGGTCCTGGACGGTGTCGCTTACCGGGCCGGGACCGACCTTGTGCCGGTCATATTCCCTGCCGGGACGATGATACCTTTCGCCATGCTGACCTATTTCGATGAGGTGTTATCGTACCCGCTGAGCGAGGAAATGAACTATGCGGCCTTCATGGACCGGCTGGACGATGTCCTCCAGGAAAAGATGGTCTACGCCATCATGATCGAGGCGGAGTTCGTTTCGATCACCTTGCGGAGCGTTCCGGGGCAGCAGGAGCCTTACCCTCCGCTGGCGGACGTCGTTGCCAACCAGACCACACTGCGTCTTGAGAACGTGCGCGGGACGATGATCGGTTACTATATCTCGGAGGGTTTCGGGGACATGAACGTTCCCGGTTTCCACATGCACTTCCTGAGCGAGGACCTTGCTTACGGAGGGCACGTTCTGGACGTGGAGTTCAGCGGCATCGCGGTAGGTGTTGAACCCATAAGCACGCACACCGTGCTGGTCGCAGACGGCGTCATCACCTGACGCCCACCAATTCGGAATAGAGATCGCCGGTGCGCTTGGCCATCTCGTCCCAGCTGAATGCCTGCATTCTTTTCTTCGCCGCGCTGCCCAGCTGCCTGCGTTCTACCTCATCGCTGTCCAGGGCGTCGATCGCGTCCGCCAGGGCCTTATCGTCCTGCGGCGGGACCAATATCCCAGCGTCGCCGACCACCTCCGGCAGCCCGCCGGTGTCCGAGGCTATGACCGGCTTCCCGTAGGACATGGCCTCGGCCGCGACCATGCCGTACGCCTCGTGTACCGAGGGGATGACGAACATGCGGCACTCGCACAGCATGCGCTGCTTCTCCTCGTCGCTTATCCAGCCCATGAAGTCGATGCGGTCCGTAAGGCCCAAGCGCTGTGACAGCCTCTCCAGGTCCTTGCGCTCCGGCCCCTCGCCGCATATGCGCAGCTGGCAGTTCGTTTGACGCAAGGCCCGGATCAACGTATCAAGTCCCTTGAGCCGGACAAGCCTTCCCAAGGAAAGCACGTAGCCCCCGTCACGGCAGGGGACGTCAGGAATGTCCACGCCGTTGTATATCGTCAGCAGTCTCTCCTCGGGGATGCCGCGCAGTGCCAAGTCCCTTTTCATGTAATCGGAGACGCACACCACCTTATCGAACCGGTGAAGGTGTCTCAGGAAAAGGCGATCGTTGAGCTCGCTGGCGTAGTGGGTCACGCCCATTCCCTCTCCCAAGGTGTTGTGGCAGGTGTATACCTTCGGGCCTTTGAACCTCAGCACGCCTTTGGTGAGCGATCCCGCCCAGCGGTAATGCAGGTCCACCAAATCAGGTCTCAGCTCGTCCAGGGCCTCGCTGACCTTGGTGATGCGAACGTATGGGGGGTTGTAGACGTTGAGGAACTTCGCGGGCAGGCGCATAACGGTGTAGCCGTCCATCTCCTCCCTCTCTTCAGTATCGGGCAGTCGGCTGGTGAGAACGAAGACCTCGTGCTCCTTTCCCAGCCTGCGGCATATGTGATGCAGCCGGTTCTCTATTCCGCCTTTGAAGGGATGATGGAAGGCGTTTACCTCGACGATACGCACCTTATGACCTCACATGTCCACCCGGCGGCTCAGCTCGCTGGGTAGGTACATGGGGCGGAAGGGCATGTCCCCGATCTCTCCGCGCACCCTCTCGATAAGCTGGTCCACGGTCATCTCCACGTTCTTGTTCTGGGAGCGATCGTACACAGTGAGGACGTCCGCGGTCATCTCCTTGTCGCCGATGACTATGGCGTAACCTACCCAGTCCTGCTTGGCCTCCCTTACCTTTTTCCCGACGGTCTCCGACCGGTCGTCCAAGCCGACGCGTATCCGGGCCTTGCGCACCTTGTCGGCCAGCTCCCGGGCCTTTTCCAGATGGCCCTCTGAAACGTTCATGAAGCGCACCTGCTCCGGCTGCACCCATGTCGGCAGGGTGCCCAGCTTGCCCTGGGTCTCCATCCGCACCGCGGTGTCGAAGAGCATGTAAAGGTAGCGCTCCACCGTGCCGATGACGGCGGTGTGCAGGATGACCGGGTATACCTTCTTCCCCGATTCGTCGGTGTAGGTGATGCCGAAGCGCTGGGCGTTGCCCACGTCTATCTGCACCGTGCCTATCTCCCTGGCCCTCTTCAGGTCATCCAGGATATGGTACTCTATGTTCACCGTCCAGTAATAGTTGATCCCCTCGGGGTAGAAGTGCAGAAGGGCCGGCTTGTCGTGCTTGCGCACTATTTCCATCAGCATTCCCTTGTGGTTCTGGTAGGCTTCCCAGGATGAGAAGTTGACCAGCATCTCGTAATCCCGTCCGAGGTCGTTGGCCTCCTTGTATATCCTCTCGTCCAGGCGGGAGAACCAGTCCTCCGATTCAGGTATGTCCCTGCACACCACGTGCAGGTCAGGCATGTTCATGCGCCTGGTCCGGAAGCAGAGCATGGTCTCCCCGGACTGTTCCAGACGATACGAGTCGGCCACCTCGAAGGCCCCGAAGGGCAGGGTCTTGTAGCTGATGTTCCAGAGGCGCATCATGGCGAACTGCTGGTGGCAGGCGGCGTACCTCATCACGAAGTCACGCTTCTCGCCCTTTATGACGTACAGCCGATCGCCGAACAGCTTGGCGTGCTCGGCCACCGGTCCCTCGTCCAGGCTGAACATGTTGGTCCCGCGGACGGTGTAGACGGGGAGTGTCATGTCGTTGACTATGAGCGAGGAGTAGTCGGCCACCAGGTCGAACATCAAGGCACCCTTTGGTGAGAAGCACATGTGACCGGAATCGCTCATCGGTTCCCAGTTTATGCCGAACTTCCGGCAAAGACGGGTGTACTTGACCTCCCCGGTGGATGGCCAGTCCTTCTTGAGGGCCTCCTTGGCCATCATTATCTGGAAGCACTCGGTGCCCTTCTTGAACTCGCCAGGTTCGACCTCCCTGCCGTCCGGAAGCAGCACCAAGAAGCGCTCCTCGCCTTTGGGGGCGGGAGCGGTCTCCTCTCCCTCTATCTCCCTGGACAGCTCGGAGAGGGGATGCCCCTTGCAACTGATCTTGAAAGCCTTGTACCAGCCGAAGGGGGCGCGGTGCACCTGCCATCCTCCCTCGGTCACCAGGCGTTCCATTTCCCTCAGGACCTTCTTCCCGGTCTCGGCGTCGGAGAGATCAGGGCTCAGGTGCGCGTACGGATAGAGCATTATGCGCGCTGCGCCGACCTTCTCCGCGGCCTCCATTATGTCCGCCGAGGCCTGGGAGGCCACGGCATCGACCTTGTCCTGGTCCTTCTTCTCGACGGTGAGGAAGGCCACCAGCACCTCGTCCATCCTGCCGGTCCTCTCCTGATCGGTGATGTCCTCGGCCACCGGGGTTGGCTTCTTGACCTCGAACTCCATGAAATCGGCGTGTATGTAGAGCGTCCTCATCTTATCGCCTGGTTGGGTGTGGTTGGTAATGGCCCCCGTGTATAAATAAGCGATTCCGCAAGATACGACTTAGCCAGCAGGTCAAAGCCAGCGCTCTCGTGTAAGCAATGTTTAAATTCGAGAAAAGGTTTGCCTGATTCGCATCTTTATGAGGTCACTCAGGGTATCCAAGGATGTCACGGGCGCCGTGAACGTCCTGCTCATCGTTCTGATCGCCGTGCTGATGGTGAGCGCCAGCACCGTTGTGATTTTGCTATACCAGGGAGGACAGGCCGAGGGAACCTCTTCGGACGTGGTCTTAGATGGGCATACCATCAGGGTCGATTATATCGGAAAGCTGCTGGACGGAAGGGTCTTCGACACATCCCTGCACCACGTGGCAAGCAACGATGCCGAGTACCCTAAGACACTTTCCTTCACCATGCGTGGCAATACGTCCTACACGCCCCTCAGCTTCAAAGTGGGAGCGGGCAGCATGATATCCGGTTTCGACGCGGCCGTCGTGGGAATGAGGGTCGGGGAGACCAAGACGGTCACCCTGTCCCCGGACGAGGCCTATGGGGACATGGACCCTTCCAAGCTACTCACCTTCCAGCTCACGGAGTCCGTGCCTTTGCTGCGCACCTTCACCGCCAGCTCCTTCACGGCCGAGTATGGGGCGGGTGCCGTGTCCGGACTGACGGTCACCGATCGGTTCTACGGCTGGGACGTCACGGTTCTGGAATACGATGAGCAGGCCGACCGCGTGACGGTGAAGAACGTCCCCACGCTAAACGCCCTGTACCGCATCTACGGTTCCGGGGGCGAGGGCTGGGGCGTCAAGGTCACCGGCATGGACAGCGGGTCCAACGTCATAACCATCCAGCACCAGCTGGACGAAGGGGACAGCGACATGGTAATGGGAACGTACGGAGGAAGCGATTTCTTCGTCATCGATGTCGATCCGGACGCCGGTACCGCGGTGCGCAACCACAACACCGAGCTCCTCGGAAAGACCCTGGTGTTCACCATAACCATCGTGGAAATAGTCGATTGATCCGCGCTTTCTCTCAAAAGCTAGGCGGTCCCGCCGCCCTGCCTTTCCGCCCTCCTCTTGCGATAGGTGGAGGCCAGAAAGCTCAGGACGATTATCGTCACGACCATGAACAGCGTCACGTCGACGGCCATTCCCTTCTCCATGTACAGCAGGAAGTAATTGCTGGCGGCCAGGATAGAACCGTACTTCACAACGCCTCCCAGCACCAGGTAGGACACCGATCTGCGGTACGACCAGCCGGACAGAGCCACGAAGGCCCCTGTGAAGGGCAGTATCGGCGCCACGCGGTTCAGGAGTATCATCCGCTCGTCCTGGATCAACAGGAAGCGGCGGTAGCGGCCCACCACCTCGGAGATCTTGGGGGGGACCCTGAGCCGCTTGACCACCAGGTAAAGTGTGGTTAGTCCCAGCACCTCGGCCACCGCTATAACCGCGACGAACACGGACCAGAGGGCCCAGTCTGGCATGGTCCCGTATCCGGCTATGAAGAACAGGACCACGAACAGCTCAGGGAGGGTCGGGAACACGATGGCGTCTATGTAGAACAGCAGGAAGGTGCAAAGCAGCCACCCGGCCAGGCCCATGGGTGAGAAGAGCGTGTAGAAGGCCTCGCCGACGGAGAACATCCCATCTCTTAAGCGCTAGCGCTTTAGAAAAACTTTGTTGTTGACCCGGCCAGCCTTGGATTCCATGGCGTACTGGTAGATGTCCAGGAGCCTGGTTGCCCACTGCCCTGCCGAGAACTCGTTGGCCTTCGCCAGGGCCCCCTCCCGGTACCTTTTCGGGTCCCTCAGCAAGCGCATGGTGGCCTGCGACCAGCTGTACGGGGTCTCCTCGAACAGCTCCCCGTTCTCCCCTTCCCGCACAAGCTCGGCCACCGCCCGGTAGCGGATGCCACTGATCGGCTTCCCCACCGCCATGGCCTCCAATATCACCAGTCCCTGGGTCTCGAACTTGCTGGCCAGGGTCAGCACGTCGCAGGCGGCGTAGAAACTGGGGAGTTCTGAATCGGGTACGAATCCGGTGAAGATGACCCTGTCGGCCATCCCCAGGTCCTCGGACATTCTCATCAGATGCTCCTTGGCCGGCCCCTCTCCGACGAGCAACAGGCGCGCCTCAGGCTCCTGTCTGCTGAGCACGCAGAAACCCCTCAGGACCAGCTCTATGTTCTTCTCCCAGGCTATGCGCCCGAGATGCAGTATTACCTTTTTTCCCTCCAGCCCGTACCTTCCTCTCACCTCGCTCCCGTCCAGGTCCGGATGGAAGCGGTCGAGGTCCACCCCGGTGGGGATGACCTCGAAGCGCTTGATGTGCGGGGCGTACCGCTTTATCTCGTTCTTGATCGCCAATGTCGGGGCGATCACCACCTCCGCCCGGTGCAGTATGGTGCGCAGGTAGGTCCACATGCCAAGTTGTATGACCCATTCGGGGAACGGCGTGAAGTTGTAGAACCGGGCCGCCTCGGTGACCATGGTGTGAAAGGTCAGGACCACCGGTTTCTTCAGCTCGCGGCCGGCCAGCATGGATCGGACCGCCTGGAACATGAGGCCGTGCACGTGTATGACGTCCACGTCCAGCCCGGCAAGTATGCGGCACTTGTCGGTGGGGAACATGGGGATGCGATACCCGGAGTACTGGTGGAAACCGACCGAACGGAAATAGTGGACCCCCTCCTCCTTCTCCGAGGGATCGGCCGGTTCCGGGGCGAAAACGTATACGGCGTGCCCCAGCCTTTCCAGTTCCCTCTTGGTCAGCAGCAGGGATGTCACCACCCCGTCCCGGGTGGGAAGATACGAGTCGGTGAACATGGCGATCTTCAAGGGCCCGACCTCACATCATAAGTCCCGCGATCTTGCCGAGCACGTCCTGCGGGTCGCGGCCCAGCACCCGTACCATGGGCTCCTTGCCAGTTCCGCCGCGATCGTATATCACGTCCGGCACATGCCCGATATCCTTTATGGCCTCACCGGTGCCCCACTCCATGGAGGACACGCTGTCCGGCTCGTTCGTCCGATCGAAGCTCCCCATCTCCAGTCCGAAGGACTCGAGGCGCTTCACGGTCTCCTCGGAGAAGCGCAGGTTCATGACGCATCGGACGCCCGGGTCGGCCGCCGTTGCCGCCATCAAGGCCCTAGCCATATGCCGGCTCCCTCCGAACCTGATCTCTCCCGCCCGGCGTATTCCATCGCCGACCCTCACCAAGCGTCCCTGCACGCCGCATATCTCCCGGTATCCCTGGGGGTATGGCAGGGCGAAAGCCAGGTTCATGCCCACTTCGGGCACCAGCTCGGGCGGGAGCCGCCTCTCGATGGCCTCCACCGCCGAGCGCACCTCCTCCATCGCCCGGGAGCGCATGGCCTCCTTGAAGAGCGTGGCCATAGGATTTATGACCAGCAGCCCCTTGCCCACCGGCAAGGCCATGGCTATGGAGTCGTATATCCGGCGCTTGGCCTCCCTGGCCGCCTCCGCGGGGTCCATGCCCAACCCCAGTCCGGTAGCGATGAAGGATGATAGGGTGCAGCCCGCGCCGTGCACCTTGCGGTCCAGTCGGGGTGAGGCCATCTCCAGGATGCCCTCCCTGGTGAAGAGCAGGTCACGTGCCGCGTTCCCTTCCAAATGCCCCCCTTTCAGAAGCACGGACCGCGGTCCAAGGTCCAGGAGGCGATTTCCCGCCTCCTCCAGCGACACGTCGTCGGTTATCTTCATCCCCGAAAGCGTCTCGGCCTCCTCCCGATTGGGCGTCACAACGGTGGCCAAGGGGAACAAGTCCTTGGCCAGCGATTCGGCCAGCCCCTCCTTGTGCAGCGATGCCCCCACGCCGGCGAAGAGCACGGGGTCCACCACCAGGGGGGCCTTGAGCTCGCCCAGCAGGGAGGCGACCGCCCTCACCGTTCGCGGGGAGTGCAGCATCCCGGTCTTGACAGCGAATATGCAGGCGTCCTCCACCACCGCGGTGATCTGGGCGGTGACCTGTTCCGGCGGCAAGGGAAATATCTCCCGCAAACGGGAGGTGTTCTGGGCGGTGACCGCGGTCAGGGCGACGGCGGCATGCCCTCCCATGGAGGTTATCGCCTTGATGTCGGCCTCCACGCCCGCTCCTCCCACAGAATCGGAGCCCGCAATGGTAAGAATGACGGCCATAGATGGTGTAAGGTTCACATTCCTAATAATTGTAGCAGGGTCGCTCCGTCGCTCGGGTTCTCCGTAACGAACATTTTATATCAAGGGCCGCTGTTCAAAAAATCCGATGAAAGCTAGCAGTGGGCACATGGTGCTGAACGACCGCATAGAATACCAGGACATGGCCGAGGTCTTCCCCGAGCTGCTCACACTGTTCCTGGAGGAGACGGACCAGGTGCCAGAGGACCCGGAGATCATGCAGATGTTCATACACCTGAACATGATGGACCTGGAGGCCAACCGCAAGCCGGAAGGTTACAATCGCAAGGGCCGGATGCGGCTGATATTCCCCACAAACCGCATGGAGCTCTATGTCAAGGGGTCGTCCAAGAGCGGGGAGGTGGTACGCGTGACGGAAAAGCTCAGCAAGATGCTCATCCGGAACGGCATGGACCACGAACTGGAATGGAACGCCCTGTCCTGTCTGGAGATCTGAACTATTCTCTCAGGTCCTTCCACACCTTTTCCAAACGCACCAGCTCTCCCTCGCATTCCGAGCGATGCGCGTCCAATACCGCCCTGGCCGAAGATATCTGTTCCATCACCCTTTCGGGGGCCGTGCCTCCGGCCGATTTGCGGCGGTGCAGGCAGGCGTCCAGGGTCACATGGTCCAAGGACCCTTGGTCCAGAAGGTCCGAGAATCCCTTCAGCTCCTCAACGCTCAGCGATTCCAGCCTTTTTCCGTCCTTAACACAGTGCTGCACCACGGCCCCCACCACCTCGTGCGCCTCCCGGAAGGGCATCCCCCTCTGGACCAGGTGGTCCGCCAGGTCGGTGGCGTTCAGGAAACCGTCCGCGCAGGCCTTCGCCATGCGCTCCCGGTCGAACGCGAGCTCCCGGTACATCGGTCCGACCATGAACAGGCAGGAGGTAAGCGTCTCGTAGCTGGAGAACACCGATGCCTTGTCCTCCTGCATGTCCCGGTTGTAGCTCAGGGGAAGCCCCTTCATGACGACGAGCAGCTGCATCAGGTTCCCCACGGCCACGGAGCTGCGCCCCCTGACCAGCTCTGCCACGTCCGGGTTCTTCTTCTGGGGCATGATGGAGCTGCCGGTGGCGAAGGCGTCAGGCATCTCGGCGAAGCGAAACTCCGGCGACGTCCAAAGCACCAGCTCCTCGCCCATGCTGCTCAGGTGCACCATGGTCTGGGCGCAGTCGTAGGCGAACTCCAGGGCGAAGTCCCTGTCGCTCACGGTGTCCATGGCGTTGTCCGTGGGACGATCGAATCCCAGCAGTTCCGCCGTCAGGCCCCGGTCCACAGGGTGCCCCGTCCCGGCAAGGGCCCCGGCGCCAAGGGGACACTGGTTCAGGCGCTTGTAGGCGTCCAGGAACCTTTCGGCGTCCCTCTGCAGCCGGAACACGTGCGCCATGAGGTGGAACCCAAGGGAAACGGGCTGGGCGTGCTGCAGGTGGGTGAAACCCGGCATGATTGTCTCGGTCTCCCTCTCGGCAAGGTCGATCATCTCCGATCGAACGTCGAGCAGGAGGGACACAGTCTCCAGTATCGCATCCCTCACGAACATGCGGAGGTCCGTGGATACCTGGTCGTTACGGCTCCTCGCCGTGTGCAGGCGCTTCCCCGCCTCCCCGGCCCTTTGGGTGAGCATGTGCTCCACGTTGGTGTGCACGTCCTCCAGGTCCGGGGAGAGGTCCAAGTTCCCCGCTTCAAGCTCGGCTAGCAGCTGCTTCAGGCCTTCCACCAGCAGCTCGGTCTCGTGCTCCAGGACCATCCCTGTCGCCCCCAGCATCCTAGCATGGGCCAGGGAACCCACTATGTCGTACCAGGCGAGCCTGGTGTCCACGGAAAGGGAGGAGGTGAAGGACAGGGTCATCTGGGACGGGCCCTCGGCGAAACGACCTGACCATAGCTGCTTCTCGGCCATGCGCATCACTTCTTCTGGGCCTTGGCCACGGTGCGCAACGGGAGCCCCCAAACATAGATGAAGCCCTCCGCGGACCGGTGGTCGAAATGGTCGCCGTCGGCATAGGTCGCCAGTCCGGTGTCGTACAGCGAGTGCGGAGAGGATCGGCCCACGACGGTGGCGCTGCCCTTGTAGAGCTTCACCCTGACGGTGCCCTCCACGAACTCCTGGGTCTTGTCCACGAAGGCCATCAGGGCCTCCGCGAGCGGGGAGAACCAGAGCCCGTCATACGCCAGCTCGGAGAAGCGCTGCTCCACGCCGCGCTTATAGCTGAACAGGTCCTTGGTCAGCACCATCTTCTCCAGGTCCCTGTGCGCGTTTATCAGTATCACTGCCGCCGGGCACTCGTATATCTCCCGGGACTTGATACCCACCAGGCGGTCCTCTATGTGGTCAACCCGGCCGCACCCGTGCTCCCCGCCCAGCTGGTTGAGCTTCTTGACGATATCGGTGAGTGGCATGCGCTTCTTCTTGTCCAGTCCGACCGGCACGCCCTTCCTGAAGTGAACGTCCACGTACTCCGGGCTGTCCGGGGCGTCCTCCGGGTCCACGGTCCACTCGTAGGCGTCCTTCGGTGGCTCGGCCATGGCGTCCTCCAGGATGCCGCACTCGCAGCTGCGCCCCCATATGTTCTCGTCAGTGCTGTAAGGGCACTCCTTCTTGACCTTTATGGGCACATCGTTCTGCCTGGCATACTCTATCTCGTCCTCCCTGGTCATGACCCATTCCCGCATAGGCGCTATGATCTTCAGTTCCGGGTCGAGGGCTGCGATGCTGACGTCGAAGCGCACCTGGTCGTTTCCTTTAGCCGTGCATCCGTGGGCTATGTACTTGGCGCCCTCCTTTTTGGCTATGTCCACCATTATCTTGGCTATCAGCGGCCGGGCGATGGCCGTGGCCAGGGGGTAGGTGCCCATGTACAGGGCGTTGGCCTTGAGGGACGGCCCTATGTAATCCTTGACGAAATCATCGGTGGCGTCGATGGCGTAGGCCTGAACGGCCCCGATCTCGACCGCCCGGTCGACCGCCTCCTGGAGGTCCCCGGGCTGTCCAACGTTTATGCTCACCGCGATGACCTCAAGATCGTACTTCTGCTGCAACCACCGGATGGCCACGGACGTGTCCAGACCGCCGGAATATGCCAGGACCACTTTGTCACGAACCTTCTTTGAGCGAGATGCCATGTGAATCTGCGCCGTTGAAGCGACCGTGCATATTAATCTGAAACGGCGGAAGGTGGACATTGTAAGGCCTGGATGTTCATAATCGGACAGAGGCCCCTCGGCCCGCGATGAGGCTCGAAGGGATCGCCGCTCCCGCTTATGACCCATATCCTACACCGGGGCCGAAAATGTCTCGTTTGGGTCATAACTCTTAATAAACCAACTCTTAATCCGGCACACTCCAATGGTTAGCGAGGGAGCATTATGATAAAGGCAGCTGTGGTCGGAGGTTCCGGTTACATCGGCGGGGAGCTGACGCGTCTTCTCAGCCGACATCCCAGGATATCCCTGGAGGCGATCACGTCCCGGCAGTTGGCCGGTCAGCAGGTGGCGGACACCCACCCGTTCCTTCGCGGCTACGTGGACCTGGAGTTCAGCGGCTCCATCACCGGTGAGGGCATGGACGTGGTGTTCCTGGCGACCCCGCACGGCGCCTCCATGAAGCTGGCGCCCGAGATCGCGCGCAGCGGCGCCAAGGTCATAGACCTCAGCGGGGACTACCGGCTCAAGGACCCCTCCACGTACAAGAAATGGTACGGGCACGAGCACACCGATCCGGTGAACCTCGGAAAGGCTGTGTACGGCATGAACGAGCTTTACCAGGACGATATAGCCGAGGCCGACTTCATAGCCAATCCCGGCTGCTATCCCACCTGCTCCACGCTAGGGCTGGCGCCCCTGTTCTCCGATCGTCTGGTGGAGGGGTGGGTGTTCATAGACGCCAAGAGCGGGACGTCCGGGGGAGGGGTGGAGCCGACCAAGGCCACCCACCATCCAAGGTGCGGCGCCAGTGTGAATCCGTACAAGGTTGGCAGCCATCGTCACACGCCAGAAATAGCCCAGACCCTGGGCTTGCTGCAGGGCGATCCGGCCGAGGTGGTGTTCACCCCTCATCTCATACCCGTCGTGCGCGGAATGCTCTGCACCATGTACCTGAAGCTGAACTCCGACATAACCAAGCAGGAACTTCTGGACATGTACGCCGAGTTCTTCCGCAGGAAGCGCTTCGTGCGCATCACGGACGTGCCGTGGATGCAGGCGGTCATCGGCTCGAACCATTGCGAGGTGGGACTGGAGGTCGTCGACCGCAGGAACGTGGTGGTCATGAGCGCCATAGACAATCTGGTAAAGGGAGGGGCCGGGCAGGCGGTGCAGAACTGCAACACCATGTTCGGATTGCCCGAGGAAATGGGATTGGACTTCCCGGGATTGGGGGTTTGAACATGGAGGTCATCGATGGGGGCATAACCTCTCCGAAGGGGTTCAAGGCGGCCGGCGTGCACTGCGGTATAAAGAAGGAAAGGCTCGATCTGGCCATGATATATTCAGAGGTCCCGGCCAAGTGCGCGATCGCCTATACACAGAACAAGGTCAGGGCCGCGCCGATCGAGGTCATGATGAAGAAGGACCCCAACACGCTGCAGGCTTTCACGATCAACAGCGGCAACGCCAACGCCATAACCGGCGTGCAGGGGGTATACGACGCCAATCAGATGGTGTCCATGACCGCCCAGGCGCTGGGGATCAAGGACACGCTCGTGGGGGTGGCCTCCACCGGGGTCATATCCCGGTTCCTGCCCATGGACAAGATATCCACAGGCATTCCCAATGCCGTTCGGTCCCTAGGAAAGGGCGAGGAGGCCGACGACACGACGGCCAGGGCCATAATGACCACGGATACGGTCAAGAAGCAGGCCGCCTGCAGGGTGACCCTCAAGGACGGAACCGTGGTGACCATAGCTGGCATGACCAAGGGCAGCGGGATGATATCCCCAGCCATGAAGGTATTGCACGCCACCACACTGACCTTCATGGTCACCGACGCCCAGATGTCAAAGAACTTCAACCGCCGTTGGCAGGACGTCATGGACGTCAGCTTCAACGTCATCAGCGTGGACGGCGATCAGAGCACCAACGACATCTCCGTGTTCTTGGCCAACGGGATGGCCGGCGGAAGGCCGGCAGACGACGACCCATCCTTCTGGGAAGGGGTCAGGTACGTCGCCCAGCAACTGGCCAAGAAGATCGTGATAGACGGAGAGGGCGCCACCAAGCTCATCGAGGTCATGGTGCGCGGGGCCAAGAACCCCGTGCAGGCCCGGTCCGCCGCCCGCGCTATCATCGCATCCTCCCTGGTCAAGACCGCCATGTTCGGGGCGGACCCCAACTTCGGACGCATACTGGCCGCGCTGGGAAACTCGGAGGCGGAGTTCAACCTCGGCAAGGTCAAGCTTGTACTGCGTAGCAACGGCGATTCCGTGACACTGTTCGAGGACGGGACTCCCACCATGGTCGCTGGCAGCGAGGTGGAGGCCAAGGCCCATCAGGTACTGTCGCACAAGAAGGTCATCATCGACCTGGACCTGAACAACGGCTACTCCACCGGGGAAGCCTGGGGCTGCGACCTCAGCTACGATTATGTGAAGATCAACGCCATGTACACCACGTGATGAGATGGAACACGATACGGACGCGGGTGCCCCTCGCCAGGCGAGGATGGTGGTGGTCAAGTTCGGGGGCTCATCCATCGGGGGAATGGAACAGATAGACCACTTCGCCAGGCAGATAGCCGAGCTCAAGGGGCGCGGTCTGACCCCGGTGGTGCTTCACGGTGGCGGTCCGGAGATCACCGAGGAGATGAAGCGGTGCGGCCTTCCGGTGTCCAAGGTGGCCGGGCTTCGCATAACGGACGACACGACCCTCCAGATTGCCAAATCCGTTCTGTCCCGCATCAACGACCGGGTCGTGGTCTCTCTGCGGAAGGCAGGCCTGAAATGCATCGGGGTGGCGGGGAGCGAGGCCGACACCCTCGTTGCGAGGAAGATGCCTCCCGTCAAGGTGGAGGGGCCGAACGGGAGCGGGGAGGTGGACCTGGGCCATGTCGGGGAGGTGATCAGGACCGATCCCCGACTGGTGAACGCCCTTTGCGACAAGGGCTTCGTGCCAGTCGTATACTCTATATGCGCCGACGATGCCGGCATGCTTATGAACGTGAACGCTGACACCGCCGCTGCCGCGTTGGCGGCCGGCTTGGGAGCGTCCGACATGGTACTGGTCACCGAGGTGCCCGGGGTGCTCCGGGTGTTCGGGGACCCCGGCTCCACCATAGGCGATATCAGGGAGTCGGACCTGGGGCCGCTGACCTCGTCCGGCATACTCAAGGACGGGATGATACCCAAGGTGGACGCCTGCTTCATCGCCCTTCGGGGAGGGGTGGGCACCGCGCACATAATTTGCGGAACGACCCCCAACTCCATCGTGGACCAGCTGTTCAGCGGCAAGAACACGGGAACTAGGTTGACACTGTGAGGTTATGAAATGGACAGCAAACAGGTAGCGGAACTGGGCACTTACTATCTATTCCAGAACTACGGGCGCGAGGCCCTGTGCTTCTCCCACGGGAGGGGGGAGCACCTATGGGACCTGGAAGGGAACGAGTACACAGACTATGTGGCCGGTATCGCGGTGAACTGTCTCGGTCACGCCCACCCGGAGCTGGTCAGGGCCATATCGGAGCAGGCGGCCAGGCTCATCCACGTGTCCAATCTTTACCAAGTGCAGGAGCAGGCGGACCTGGGGGAGGCCCTGGCTTCCATAGCCCCCTCCTCTCTCGGACGCTCCCTGTTCTGCAATAGCGGGGCGGAGGCCAACGAGGCAGCTCTCAAGCTGGCCGTGAAGCACACAGGTCGCGACAAGGTGATCGCCTGCCGCAACTCCTTCCATGGAAGGACATCGGCCACGCTTTCCGTCACCGGCCAGGAGAGATACCAAAAGGGCTTCGAGGCCCTGCTCTCAAGGAACGTGGAGTTCGTCGGTTTCAACTCCGTCGAGGAAGTGAAGTCCAAGCTGAACGGGAACACCGCCGCGGTCATCGTGGAACCGGTGCAGGGGGAGGGAGGGGTGATACCCGCCGAGCGCGAGTACTTCCGCACCGTCCGGGACCTCTGCACCGACACCGGGGCGCTGATGATCGTGGACGAGGTGCAGACCGGCATGGGTCGCACTGGCAAGTGGTTCGGGTTCCAGCATTTCGGCGTCGTGCCGGACATAATATCGCTGGCCAAGGCCCTGGGCGGGGGTGTGCCCATCGGCGCCATCATGGCATCGCCCGAGGTGGCCAAGAGCTTCACTCCCGGCACGCACGGGACGACGTTCGGCGGCAATCCGCTGGTCTGCGCAGCGGCCAATGCGGTGATCCGCACCTTGAGGAAGGAAGGCCTGGTGGAGAGGGCGGCCGAGACCGGGGAACGCTGGATGGGCGAGCTCAGGTCCATCGCCTCCCACCGTCCCGAGGTGGCGGAAGTGCGCGGCCTCGGTCTGATGATAGGGGTGGAGATGGGGGACATGGCCAAGGAGTTCCAGAGGTTCGCCCTGGGCAAGAGGCTCCTGGTGAACGTCAGTGCCGGAAAGGTCGTGCGCCTGGTGCCCCCTCTGCTGATCTCGGAGGCGGCCATCGCCAAGCTGAACGCCGCCATGCGGGAGTTTCTCAAATGAAAATGTCTGAAATAAAACAATAAATATTCAGCCGTAGATATCAGGTCCAATGAAGGAAGCCCCTCAAAAGGAGAGCGTGGCCGAGCGGACCCGGGCATACATAGACGCGCATCCCTCGGTCAAGGACTGCATGGCCAAGGACCTTATCAACTATTCATCCCTGGCCAGGATGATAATGAAGGAACTGGGCATCAAGAACGAGGAGGCTGTCATGATAGCCTGCCGCCGCTACGCCCAGAAGCTCTCCAAGCGAGACCACGAGGGGGACATCCTGTCGATCCTGGCCGACAGCCGCCTGGAGGTTAAGACCAAGATATGCATCGTCACCGCCAACAACAACTGGACGGTGCTGCAGCGTCTGGAAAAGCTGTTCGCCAAGCTCATCAACCAGAAGGCGCTGATGCAGGTGATCCAGGGGGCGCAGGCGATCACCATCATCGCCGACGAGAAGCTGAGGAACGAGGTGGTGAACGAGGTGGGGGAGACCAATGTCCTCAAGGTGCGCGAGGACCTGGTGGAGATCACCGTGAAAAGCCCTCAGAAGATAGGGGACACCAGCGGTGTTTTCTCCTACCTCGCCTCCAACCTTTCCGAGCAAGGGGTGAACATGGTGGAGACCGTCTCCTGTCACACTGACACCATCTTCATCGTCAACGACAAGGACATGATACAGGCGTACTCTCTTCTGTCCAACCTTCTGGAGAGCGCGGAGAGGGCCACTGAGGTCCGCTGCTGAGCCTCAAAACCCATTTATGGGTTGAAGCCCTACTGCTGGGTGATGAGAGACGCTTCAGGAGGCCCTGTGCCTAACATCAGAACCGATATTCCTGGCCCCAAGGGCAAGGCCATTGTGGAGATGGACGACAGATACCTGGCGACGGTCACCAAGTCCGCGCCGTTGGCCGTGGAACGGGCCCAGAACGAGAAGGTGTGGGACGTCGACGGAAACCTCTTCCTTGATTTCGCCAGCGGTGTGGCGGTGATGAACATAGGCCACTGCCATCCCGCGGTGGTCAAGGCCGTACAGGAACAGGCGGCCAAGGTCATGCACTTTGCCGGCACCGACTATTATTACGACGTTCAATCCCGCCTGGTGGAGAGGTTGGCCAAGCTGGCGCCCGGTGCCGGCGAGAAGAAGGTCTTCCTGAGCAACAGCGGGGCCGAGAGCATCGAGGCCGCTATGAAGCTCGCCAGGTGGTCCACCGGCCGCAAGCAGTTCGTGGCCTTCCTCGGAGCGTTCCACGGCAGGACCCTGGGGGCAGTGTCCCTCACCTGCAGCAAGAGGGTGCACCGGGCCAAGTACTTCCCTACCGTGCCCGGGGTGACGCACATCCCTTATGCCAACTGCTATCGCTGCCCGTATCACCTGGAGTACCCGTCCTGTGGCCTGTGGTGCGCCAAGATATTCGACGAGGTGTACCTGGACGCCCTGCTGTCCCCGGACGAGGTGGCAGCTCTTTTCTTCGAGCCGGTGCAGGGCGAGGGCGGTTACATCGTGCCGCCTAAGGAGTTCCTTCCCGAGCTTTCCAAGATATGCCGCTCCCATGGCATCCTGACCGTAGACGATGAGGTGCAGGCGGGCATGGGACGCACCGGCAAGATGTGGGCGGCCGAGCACTTCGGGCTGTCCCCGGACGTCACGTGCATGGCCAAATCCCTGGGATCGGGAATGCCAATAGCGGCCACGGTGTTCCGCAAGGAGCTGGACTGGGGTGTTCCCGGAGCCCATTCCAACACCTACGGCGGCAACTGCGTGGCCTGCGCCAGCTCGCTAGCGTCCCTGGACGTCATCGAGAAAGAGAACGTGGTGGAGCAGGCCGCCCGCAAGGGCGTTCAGATGCAGAAGCGACTGGAGGAGATCAAGGGCCGTTTCGAGAGCGTGGGGGACGTTCGCGGGCTGGGCATGATGAGGGCCCTCGAATTCGTGGAGGACCGCAGGACCAAGGTGCCCGCCGTCAAGATGAGGAACGACATAGTCTCCGCTCTGCTGAGGAGGGGGGTCATCGCCCTGGGATGCGGCAAGTCAAGCATACGGCTCATTCCCCCTCTGACCATAAGCGAGGAGAACCTGGATACCGGCATGCACATCCTGGAGGAGAGCATATCGGAAGTGGTGAAGGACAGGGCATGAAGCATTTTCCAAGGACGGGCTACAAGGAGGTCTCCGGGGACGGCTATCTGAAAAGGATAGTCGTTGAGGGCAAGGACATAGGGATCAAGGACTCCCTGGTACAGGAGGTGCAGTTCACCGCCGGGGAGAAGGTGCCCTTTCACTTCCACCAGGCCACGCGGGAGGTGTTCTATTGCCTTGTCGGACCGGCGCCCTTCGTCATCAACGGTCAGCAGGTGGTGATGAACGAGGGGGACTGCCTGGTATGCGAGCCCGGTGATGTGCACGGCAATCCTGTCGTGGAGAACGACTTCCGCATACTGGTGCTCAAGGTGGGGTTCAAGGAGCACGACACGGTCTGGTTGGACTGATGCCCGGTCAACGGATTCCCGGTGCGCGCGGTGCAGCGCATCAAGCCCTAAGGGATCGCGGAGCACTGCCAGGAGCCCGAGCTCAACGCGATCGGCCTTGATCGGATCGCCGGAGAATGCGCTGCAAAGCACCGGGCGCACACGGGTCTCCGGCCTAACAAGCTCCTCCAAGTTCATTCTCAGGAGAACGTCACCAGCGTCCGCGACGGCCCCCGGTCCCGCTCCGCCGCGCCCTCGATCGCATTCAGATGCTTGGCCAGGCTCTCGGGCCCAGGCACATCTCTCCGACCTCCAACATGTCCTACTATGGCGGTCAGGGTATCGTTGAGGTCGTGGGCCAGCCCGGCCGCCAGGTTGCCTCCGGACCGCAGGCGCACCAGCTGGGACGAGGGCATTCCCCGCCGCATCATCCTTTGATACGGCTTGGATCCCTGCGGGAAAGGATGGTTTTGCGGTCTCTCCTGACCGGGGCATATCCAATCGAAAATGTAAAATCGGAAATATCCGCGAAAAGGTCCTGAGATGGAGCCACCAGGGAGATTTGAACTCCCGGCCTGCTGATTACAAGTCAGCCGCTCTACCAGCTGAGCTATGGTGGCCTTTCATCTGGAACGGCGTTCTGGATTTAACCGTTTTTACGCCTAGCCCGAGGCCGCGTTCCGGCAAGGGCGCCGTATGGGAACGAAAATCGTAGAAATGGTATTGATTTAACGAAATAATAGACATTCAACGGTGCGAGGTCGAACAATCATTTTATAAATCCATCCTTTACGGAACGAGCGGTGGAGAATTGACCGCCCAAAAGAATGAAAGGACCGAGAACCGCGTAGTGATCGATCGCACCGCCAACCCAGCTCCCTTGGGGCTATTGGGGTTCGGCATGACCACGGTGCTGCTCAACCTTCACAACGCGGACCTGATCAGCATGAGCAGCGTCATCCTTTCAATGGGCATATTCTACGGTGGTCTGGCACAGGTCATGGCGGGGATCATGGAATGGAAGAAGGGCAACACATTCGGGACCACCGCCTTCACCTCCTACGGGCTTTTCTGGTTCTCATTGGTCGGACTTCTGGTCCTGCCGGAGATGGGCATCGGCGAGCCAACTGAAAAGGCGGCCATGGGCTTCTATCTCCTGCTGTGGGGCGTGTTCACCGTTTTCATGTTCATAGGGACCCTGAGAATGAACCGGGCCACCCAGTTCGTGTTCTCCTCACTGGCCTTGCTGTTCTTCATGCTCGCCCTGGGCGATTTCACCGGAGTGGCCGCCATCACCGTCGTCGGCGGCCTGATCGGGCTGGTGTGCGGTTCCTCGGCCATATATACCGCCCTGGCCACGGTGCTCAACGGGGTATACCAGAAGAGCGTGCTCCCTCTGGGCGAATGAACGTTCGGCGGAACTCCCTGTACCATTCGAACCACGGGGCGCGCTCCCCGTCACATCCCCCGTCGAAAAATTAGGAACCGTTAAATCGGGCGCGCAGGTATAGGCCATCTCATAAATAGAACGGCCAGGTGATCATTATCATGGACAAGGACTCGTGGAAATTCCTGCGAACATTATGCGACATGCCCGGACCCTCCGGGTTCGAGCTCGAAGTTACCAGGGCATTGAAGGGATACGTGGAAGGGTACTGCGACCGGGCGTACTCGGACAAGCTGGGTAACACCATGTTCGAAAAGGTGGGCAGCAAGGACGGCCCCGTAGTACTGCTGGCCGGTCACGCCGATGAGTGCGGTTTCATAATAACCGGCGTGAACCCCCAAGGTTACCTGGCCTTCAGCCAACTGGGCGGGTGGCACGACCAGGTCCTGCTGGGGCAGCGGGTGCTGGTGCACACCAGGGAAGGCGTCGTCAACGGCGTCATCGCCTGCAAGCCCCCTCATCTAATGGAGCCCGAAGAGGCCAAGAAGGTCGTTACCAAGGACAAGATGTTCATCGACGTGGGGGCCTCCAGCAAGGAGGAGGCCGAGGCCATGGGGGTGCGACTGGGGGACGCGGTCACCCCGGACTCCAAGATGTTCACGGTGGTGAAGCAGGCGTTCAGGGAAGGGAAGCCCGCCGGGAAGCGCACCATCGCCTTCGGCAAGGCATTCGACAATCGATTGGGGGCCTTCGCGTCAGTGGAGCTGCTGAAGGTCTTGAAGAAAAGGGACATTAAGCATCCCAACAAGCTGGTGGCGGCGGCCACGGTTCAGGAGGAGGTCGGGCTTCGCGGCGCCAAGACCGTGGCGGCCTCCGTCAACCCCGATGTGGCGATAGTCCTCGATGTGGACATAGCTGGCGATGTTCCGGGGATCGACCCTCTCCAGGCCCCGGCCCGCATGGGAGAGGGCGTGTCCATAACGGTCTACGATGGAACCATGATCCCCAACCAGCCGCTCAAGGAGCTGGTGATATCCATATGCGAGAAGAAGAACATACCGCACCAGCTGGCCTACGTGGTCAGAGGGGGAACCGACGGGGGGTCCATCCACACGTCCCTTACCGGTGTGCCCACCATAGTCATCGGGGTTCCCACCCGGCACATTCACTCCCACGTGGGGCTGTTCGACACGGCCGATCTGGAGTCGTACATGATGCTGCTCGTGGAACTGGCCAAGGCACTCGACCGAAGCACGGTGGACTCGCTCACCTCCGTCTGAGGGTCCCCCTCCCCTCCGGCCGCTCGCCGCCGTCCGGAAGGGCAGGCCTTGCCGCTGCCAGGCGCCGCCGTTGCGCGTTCGACTCCAGAAGTTCTTTGGTATACCGCCTGTGGCACTTCGAGCACAGGGTCCTCAGGTTGGCAGGGTGCTCCGTTCCCCCCTGTGACCGGGGAACGATGTGATGTATCTCGAAGGGAACACGCCGCCCCTTCACATCCACTCCACAATCGGTGCAGCGACCTCCGTCCCGGCGCTTGATGTATCGCCTGATCCGTCTCCATAACCATTTTCGCACCGGTTCGTAGAGCTCCGACCCCGGCTCGATCGTCAGGTATTCCTCGGTGGTGCCTTCCGGCCTCCAGTCCCTGGTGTCCTTTGAACGGTAGAGCTCCAGGAACCTGTGCCAGGACCGGCAGGTCTGATAGGCCTGTTCCTCCCGGTGCACCTTCCCGCACGCCTCGCACTGTATCCAGAAGCTCCTCGCCGGTTCACACTTCAACTTTGGGGACCATTGCCGGAACGGGCATACCTCTGCCATCTCTTCATCGCAGTGAAGGTGCAGGGGCAGATCAAGGTCCCTGTTGCGATCGTCCCGGAAAAGGGTACGATGTTCCCCGTACCTCTCCCTGGAGCAGTTGTGCAGGTGCATGAGGTAGCAGGGGGAGGGGCGGTTCCTGACCAGACGGTGATCGCAGAGCTTCATGGGACCCCCAGCACGATAGGCGCGCCAGTGTCATGGCCATGTCCTAGATGTCTTTTACACCTTTCCCCGGGCCTACCGCGGCTAGCCGTTCGCATGCCACAGGCCGGGAATGAGGCGCGCTTGCCCTGGCCGAACCAATGGCCATGTTGCCCGGCCGTTCCTGAACGTCCGAAAGATATAAAAAGAGGGAATCAATCAACCAGTTCGCCTAAATAGCATTACTGGTGAATCTCATGACCGATGAATCTTCAACCGTTAAGGTCTCCAAGGGCGACATCGTCCACATTGAATATGACGCGTACATAGCCGAGGGCGGAATGCTCTTCGACACCACCGATATGGACAAGGCCAAGGAGGCTGGCATCTTCAATGAGAACCTTACCTACAAGCCCATGCCCCTGCTGGTCGGAGGCGGAAGGGTCTTCCCCGGACTGGACGAGGCTCTGGAAGGGGCCGAGGTCGGCGTGAGGACCACCGTGGAGATACCCCCGGAGAAGGCTGCCGGGGCCAGGGACCCCAAGCTCGTTGAGAACATCGCCTTGCGCGAGTTCTTCCGCCAGGAGATACGCCCGGAGATCGGCATGGAGGTCAACATCAAGAACCGCGTGGGCACCGTGGTCACCGTCACCAACAGGATGGTGCGCGTGGACTTCAACCGCCGCTTCGCCGGTTCCGAACTGAAGTACGAGTTCACCGTTCTGGACAAGATCGATGGGGACGAGGCCAAGGTTCTGGCGATCTGCGAGATGGACTACGGCACCGCTGAGGGCTTCAGGGCCTTATTCGCCGATGGTAAGATCTCCCTCTACCTTCCGGACGTGTGCAAGTACGACCAGAAGTGGCTTCTCACCAAGTACAAGATAGTCGCCGACCTGAGGGAGGTTTTCGGCGCTGTGACCGTGGAACTGGTGGAGGAGTACCTCAAGAAGGAGGACAAGCCCGCCGAAGAGGCTCCCGCCGAGGAAGCCCCAGTAGAAGAGGCTCCTGCCGAGGAGGCTTCCGCCGAGGAGAAGGCTGAAGAGGAGCTTTAAACCACTTCATTCTAAAACATTTTAAATATCTTATTTCTAATCAACGGAACACACGGGCGGGTGGCCTAGTCTGGATATGGCAGCAGCCTCCTAAGCTGCAGGTCGGGGGTTCGAATCCCTCCCCGCTCGCTCTCACCGAGACATCAGGTCGTGGATGCTTCCATCTTGATCTTTTTTGGACATCCAAGGGCTCTGAAAGGTCGGATCGCTACAAGATCCTTTAGTTATTATCTTATAAGCGATATCTTCTAATTTCCTAGGGATCTTAGGAGGGGTTCAATTCAATGGTCCATCTGGTTGGTCGAAGCGCTCCGGTTCTTTTCGTCTGTGCATTGACGGTCCTGCTCATGATCGGAGCGCCCTTTAATGGCGTTCTCGCCGCGACCTCGCATGCGCCAGCAGGTGGCGACGGCGCTTGGGAGGCGATCACTTATGCTGACAGCCCCGCGCTGAACATCACTAGCGACGCTGCCCTGGCGGAGAACGCCACCTCTGGTTCTGGTGCTTTGAACGACCCGTACGTCATATCGGGGCTTTTCGTGAACGGGCTGGGAGGTCCGATATGCATCAGGGTTAGCGGCACCACAGCCCATTTCATCATCACCGGGAACGAGATGGTGGGGGCCAACGCTGTGGACTCCAATTCCCAATGTTACGGAGCGGGCGTAGCCATCGATGGAGTGGCGGACGGAACGGCCACCATCGCGGGCAACTTCATCCGCGAATGCACATACGGGGTATGCATCCAGAACACTGGCAACATAACCGTTCGGGACAATCATTTTCTGGATATGGATTATGATAGCATCAAGCTGATCACGGGTTCTCATCACCAGGTCCTGGTCGGGAATCTGATCGAGTCCTCAGGAAGGCACGGGGTGTATCTCTACAGCGATACCGCTGATGGCAATCACATCTTCCAGAACACCATACTCGGTTCCGGGTTCTATGGTATTTACGTCGATCAGGGGGATAACAACACCATTCACGGTAATCTAGTGGAGGGCTCGAACCAATGGGCGGTCTCCCTGGCCTCCGCGGACGATAACACGGTCGTAGCCAACGAATTCCGGCTCAACGGTGGTTCAGGTTCCTCGCTGGTCGTGGGATACTACCAAGCCAGGGACGATGGGGACCGCAATCGCTTCGGCGCGATCATCAACGGGGTATGGACCGGCAATTACTGGCAGGACCTTTCTGACCAGCCCGTACTGGACAACGGGACCGTGGGAACGGCGTATCCCGTGGTCGGAAACTCCGACCCCTACCCATCCGCCATCCCGATCAACCATGCTCCCATGTCCATCGGGGTCTCTGACGAGTCCCTGGTAGCAGAAATGGCCAGGCTGGAGTGCTGGGAAGGGGACGGAAGCGCCACCGACCCGTACGTCTGGGCGAATTGGACCATCAACGCCCAGGGCGGCCTTTTCGGTATATCCGTGATCGGAACGTCCTCATGGACTGACCCGGTGGACATACGGGTCGTCGGCGCCAATGTCACCAATGCCCGGATGACCTCCCCCACATATCACGGCGCGGCCGTTCACATCGAGGATGTCGGTGAGAACGCCAGCGGCCCCATTGACGGTAGGATATCCCTGGAGAGGGTAAACTGCTCGAAAAGCATCGAGGGCGTCAGGGTTAACGGGGCCATCGGGCTGGTTCTCCACGATTCCGACATCTCCCACAACCGCGTGAAAGGGGTATACGGGACGGGCATGAGATGGTCGGTGATCGCCAACAATTCTATTTCCCACAACGGAGGCTCTGGCGCCCAGGCCGTCGGTATCCACCTGTTCTGGAACGAAGGCCCGCTGCAGGTAATCGGGAACGAGGTCCACGACACGTTCTCCATACGGGAGAACGGCTCCTCGACCGGGGTGGAGGTGAAGGGGATATTCAGCACCTCCAACACCGACATCAATATCGTCGACAATGTCGTACGCGACAATTACCTCGTCGATACGGACCTGTCACTTGTGTCCAACTCCAACTCCCGCGTGTACGGTATCCACACCCTTTCCGACACCAGGCCCGTGATCATGGGCAACGATGTGAGCGGCAACGAGGCACTGGCCACGATGGACAGCAGCTACGCCCGCACCTACATGTACGCGATAAATATGGCCGATGGCGAGGACGCTGTCCTGCAGGACAACGACATCCACGACAATGTCATACTGGCCAGTAAATGGGCTTACGTGTACACGGTCCAGGTCCAGACCTCGCCGAACGTCATCATATCCGGCAACACGATCAGCGGGAACAGCGCCTTGAACCCGGCGGCCAGCAATTACAGCGGGATGCACGGGCTTTACATTATGAACTGCGATCGGCCAATGGTCATCGGGAACGAGATCTCCCACAACATCAAGGTGAGCAGCACCGGAATTTCCGTGGGCATATACATGGTGAGCGTTGGCAACGCCACCTTGGAAGGCAACGTCATCAGCTCCAACAACTTCACGGAAGGCGAGCACGCCTGCATCCCCAGCGGAATGGGCATGTATCTCAACAACGGGGTGAACGATTGCCGGATCTCTGCCAATGAGATATCCTATAATTACGCGCAGGCCGTTTATTTCTCGGCGAGCACTAACCGGAACGAGCTGTTCCTGAACGTGTTCGATCACAACGCTCTCACTACTGACACGTACGACCCCATCAACCCGCAGTGCGTGGACGTCAGCTCCTCAAACGCCTGGTATCATACAACCGACCTCATGGGCAACCTCTGGACGGACTGGACATTGCCCGACGCAGACGGTGACGATATCGTGGATGACCCGTACGTGATGGACGAACCGGCCGGGGACGACCTGTATCCGCTGACAGGGGTGGTCGCTAGGGCCACAGCACCCTCGGTCCAGATGTTCAACGGCTCGGTGCAGCTGGTGTGGAGCGCCCCCATGTACGTCCTCTACGGGGACGATGCGCGCTACGAGGTTCAGAGGTCGGTCAACGGCAGCGTGTTCTCCCTGCAGAACACCACCGGTACCACATCGTACATGGAAGCGTTCCCCGTCGGGGCGGTGGACGCGGTCTACCGCATCGTGGCGGTCACCGATCACGGGCGGGCTCCCCCGTCCGAGGAGGCGGGACTCTCTGAGATCACACCTCCCTACGTGAGGATCACATCTCCCGGCGACGGCGCGGTCATAGGGACCACCCACGCGGCAATAACCTGGGAGGGCGGGGACAACGAATCAGGTATCGATCACTACGAGGTCAAGGTGGATTCCGCTGGCTGGACGGACGTGGGCATGGCGCTCTCCTGCGACACAGGTTCACTGGCCGAAGGCGCGCACACCGTTCAGGTCCGGGCGGTGGACAACCGCACCAACCAGGCATCGGACTCGGTGAGCTTTGAGATATCCATATCCCTGGAGCTGGTGATATTCGCCCCGTCGGCCTCCGAGACCTTCCCGCCAGGGCAGGTCGAGGCCGAATGGCAGGGCTGGAACAACGATTCCTCAATCGCCAGGTACGAGGTTCGGGTGGATTCCGGCACCTGGGTGGACGTGGGTACGAACACCACGTACGTCATTACCGGGCTTTCCGAGGGGGAGCACACATTTGGCGTCAGGGTCTGGGACGCCCTGTCCAACCAGCTCGCCTCCTCCGTGTCGTTCACGGTCTCCGTTCCTCCCGAAGTTATCATCACTTCCCCGCTACCGGGCCAGGCGTTCGAGATGGTGGACGTGCAGGCGTCGTGGCAGGGATGGGACAACGGGAGCGGACTGGCAAGGTACGAGGTGAGCGTGGACTCCACCTCGTGGACCGACGTGGGACTGGACACTGTCTACACCATGTCCGGGCTTTCGGAGGGTGCGCACACCTTCACGGTACGCGCCATCGATCTCCTTTCCAACGAGGTCACGGTCTCCGTGGACTTCGTCGTGGACGGGGACCCGTGGGTGGAGGTCCAATGTCCCGCGGCGCTGATCAACACCACGTCCCTGGAGATATCATGGACCGCCCATGACAACCAGTCGTCCGTGGTCGGATACGAGGTCAGCGTGGATTCCGGCACCTGGGTGGACGTGGGTGCGAACACCACGTACGTCATTACCGGGCTTTCCGAGGGGGAGCACACCTTCAGCGTTAGGGCATGGGACGCTGTGGGTAACAATGCCACGGCCCAGCGCTCATTCACCGTCGACATCACCACGCCCACCGTCGTATCGAGCACGCCGAACGATGACGATGCCGCGCTGCTACCCCTGGTGACCATGGTATTCTCGGAGGTCATGGACACCACCACGGTCAACGTGTCCGGTGTGGAAGGGAACATCGTCTGGGAAGGTACGACATTGAGCATACAGGTCAACGAGGACCTGGAGCCCGCCACGACCTACCAACTGAGGGTGAACGGCAAGGACCTGGCCGGGAACGCCATGGAGGAGTTCCGTTTCAACTTCACGACCACGGACGGCATGGCGGTGTTCAACGGCCACATTCAGGACGATCAGGGAGACCCCATCCCTGGCGTGCTGGTGGAATGCAGCAACGGCGACACCGCAACCACTGATACCAACGGTGACTTCCAGTTCACACTGGCCCCCGGGACCTACAGCTTCGATGCCACCAAGGAAGGGTACGAGGCGCTGAGCATGGAGATCGTCCTGGAGTTCGGCGAGGAGGAGTATGTGGTCAGGACCATGGGTTCGGAGAGCGAAGGGGGCGGGGGAAGCGGATCGCTGCTGATCGTGATCGCGGTAGCGCTTATCGCCCTGGTGGCCGTGGTCGGCTACGTTATATGGAGGAGAAAGGGCTGAGGGCGCATCGAGGCGCCTACTTGTTCAACCAGACCTGGGCCCGGGGAATGGCGAATTCCACTCCATTCTCCCGAAACACATCGTAAAGGTTCGAACGGTACTCTGTCCGGGCGATATGGCGGTTGGCCACGTCGTCGATCCAGATGAAAATGGTGAACAGCATGCGGCCGCCCTCCACCCTGGACAGCCTGACCACCGGGGCGTTGTTCCCCTGCAGGATGTTCGGGGTTCGCCGGGAGGCCTCCATCATTAGCTCCTCTATCCTCTTGGGGTCCTCTCGGTCCGAGACGTTGACCTTCACGTTGGACTTCCAGCGCTCGTCAGGCGCGTTCATGTTGACTATGACCTGCCCCTCTATCATGGAGTTGGGGATTATGACCTGCTCGGAGGTGTCCATGTCCAGGACCTTGGTGGTCAGCAATCCCACCTTCTGAACCTGGCCGGTGTGCCCGTCCGCCATGGGAACGCGGTCTCCCGGCCGGAACGGGCGGTCGAAGAGCAGCTCCAGGCCGGCGAACAGGTTGCTCAGCGTGTTCTGGGTGGCGTAACCGACGATCAGGCCCAAGAACCCTATTCCCAAAATGGCGGCCCCGAGGTCCACTCCCAGCAGGGCGGCGATCGCGAATATCGCGGCCACCGGGATAACCACCTTTCCGACCAGGGCAACCGCGTTGGCCAGGGCGTCCCTGCTGCCCACCCTGCCATTCAGGCACCTGTCCTTACCCCAGCACGCGATCACGCTCACGAGTATGCGGTAGGCCAGTATCGAAGCCACAATGACCAGTACGATGGAATAGCCCAGCTCCATATCGGCGACCGTGGCCGGCGGGTGCCGCAATATCTCCAGGGATGAGATGGTGCCGTAGGCGATTATCAGCATGGCCACGGGCAGCTTGACCACTCCGATGACTATGTCATCCCACTTGGTCTTCGTTCTACGGGCCAGGTGATGTATGGTAGGCCCGACCACCTTCATGGCCAACAGACCTATCGCCCCCCATATCATCACGCTGAAACCCAACGCCCCCCATTGGCCGTCCAGCGGTTCGGGAAGGAAGTTCTCCCATATCCCCATGATCCGGTTTACACGGTCCAAGTTGCCGTACGAGGACACGGTCCTCAGCACCACTTGATGCTCGATCACCTCGTATTCTTCCGTGCTCAGATCGGTCACGTTGAACCCCATGACCAGATCGAACAGGCCCGAGTACATGTCGGTGTCCGCGGTGAGGTTCAAATAGAAACTGCACCCGCTGCCGGGTTCGACCACCTTGAAACCAGGTTCCAGGTTCCAGGTAACGCGTTCCGGTATGTCGGAGCGCAGCTCGGGAACCACCAGCATGCTGGTATTGCCATCGTTATAGGCCACCCATTCGAACGAGGCCCGTTCTCCGGGCCCGATGGACAGCTCGTCGCTCACCTGGAAAAGCGAAACGTCCCCGGGATCGGACATGGCGCCAGGGCTGAAGCACAACAATAGAAGCGCCATAAGCAGCGCCATGCGCCAAACGACATCCCTGCATGGCATGGCCGTTCTCCTCCATGTCCCCGATGGTTAAAACCTTTTACCTCAGACGGCCAAGCGGTCCCCGGGTGCCAGCACATTGAGGTCGAACGGCTCCCTCTCGCAAGCCGATATCAACTCCCGGCGATCGACCGCTATGTCCTCCCAGGTGTCATAGTGCATGGGCACCATCGCCCGGGCGCGCAACAGGCGCATGGCCTTCACCGCGTCCAGAATTCCCATGGTGAACTTCCCTCCCACGGGCAGCAGCGCGGCGTCTATGTCGGCATCATCGCCCACCATGGAGAGGTCGCCGAACAGCGCGGTGTCCCCGGCGTGGAATATCGTCCTGCCGCCCATGCGTATCAGGAACGAGCAGGCCGTTCCCCCGTATCGTCCATCCTCGAAGGACGAGCTGTGCACGGCCGGAAAGACCTTCACGATGCAGAAGGGCAGTTCGATCTCGCCTCCCACGTTCACCGATATCGCGCTCGCCCCCTGCTTTTCCAGGTGGGCGGCCACTTCGAACATGGAGATCACGGGGCAGCCGAACCTCTTGGACAGGTCGGAAGCGTCCCCCAGGTGGTCCTGGTGGGCGTGTGTGACCAAAATGAGGTCTGGCCTAACATCGGAGGCGGAGGGCGGGGCCTTGGGGTTATCGCTAAGGAACGGATCGACCAGCACCTCCTTCTCCCCGTCACGGAATGCGAAGGCGGAGTGGCCGAGATATTCGATCTCGATCATGCTCCCCTATTTCGCATGGCGGTTCTTCAACCTTTCCCGGACGGCGGCGCTCTCCAGTTCCCGAAGGGCGCTGGAGGCCACCCACTCGGAGCCCCGGTCTCCCTTGGCCCCGATCCTCTTCGCGGCGTCGATGGCGAACGCGTTCAGGGCCAGGTCCCTCTTCCCTATCCGTCGCACGGTCCAGTTCACCGCCTTCCGCACGTATGTACGCCCGTCGTTGCTTTCCCGGATGGCCGCCTCAAGGAACGGCAGGAGGTCATGGTCCCGCAGTTCCTTATCATGCGCCGCCAGGGCGGCCATGGTGACGAAGCCCGCCCTCTTCTCGAACTGCGGCGATCTCCCTGACCATTCCAGTGACTTTCGATAGGCCATGGTGGAGCGTCTGAAGAGGTTCGAGCGGCAATGGTCGCACACGTCCCAGGAACACAGGTCGCCGACCATCCCCTCCGCCTGCTCCTCGGTCAACAGCAGGGGGTCGGCCACCAGGCTGGTCATTGTGCGGGCCTCGTGCACCCCTTTCTGCCAGAGGTCCATGGCCAGCCCGTGGTCCGTTCCCAGGGTCCTGGCCAGGCCCCGCATCTCCGGCATGCTGACGCCCAGGGCGCGGTCCACCCGTATCCCGTACCTGGCCATCCCTTCTAGCCTGGAACGATCGGACAGATGCTCCGGCCTTGCCAGGACCTCTTCCGCGTCCATTAATAACGATATGTGGAAAATAGATCAAAAGGGAAAGGCCCCGAAGACATCAGGCCTTTCCCATGCTGCTCTCCCCGGTCCTGATCCTTATCACCTCCTCCACCGGGCAGACGAATATCTTCCCGTCACCGATCTCTCCGGTCCTGGCCCTCTCGATGATGACATCTATCACCTTCCGGGCGTCCTCATCCCTCACCACGATCTCGATCTTGATCTTGGGAAGCAGGTCCACCCGGTACTTACCGGTCCGGTGAGAGAACTCCAGTCCCTTCTGCTCCCCCCTGCCCATCACGTCCGTGATGGTCATGGCGTTCATCCCCAGCCTCTCAAGCCCGCACTTGACCGAATCAAGCGTCTCGCTACGAACGATAGCTTCTATCTTCTTCATGCATATCACCTCAGGTAGTAGGCGCTCTCGCCGTGTTGGATGATATCCGCGCCTATCCTCTCCTCGTCCTTGTTCATACGCAGGGGCACGAACTTCGCCATGACCTTCAGTATAAGGTAGGTCGCTCCGAAAGCGAAGGCCCATACCACACCCACCGATACCAGCTGGGCGACCAGCAGGTCCGCCCCGCCGCCGTAGAGCAGCCCGTCCCTTCCCGCCGAGTTGACCGCGGTGGTGGCGAACAGCCCTGTGGCCACGGCCCCGAACGTTCCGCCGAGCCCGTGCACTCCCCATACGTCCAAGGCATCATCGAATCCCAGGCGCTTGCGCAGAAGTATACCGCCGTAGCAGACCACGGCTGCGCCAAGCCCTATGAACAGAGCGCCGCTGGGGTTCACGAAGCCCGCGGCGGGTGTTATGGCCACCAGTCCGGCCACCCCTCCCGATATCAGGCCGAGAACGCTCACCCGGCCTGTGTCCAGCCAGCTGATCAGGCCCCACACCGACGCGGCCATGGCCGCCGAGATGTGCGTGACCACTAGGGCGTTCGCCGCCAGGCCGTTGGCGGCCAGGGCGCTGCCGCCATTGAAACCGAACCATCCTATCCAGAGCAGGGCCCCTCCCAGCACCACCATCGGTATGTTGTGCGGAACCTCCTGGACCCCCCTGGCCTGGCTGATGCGCTTTCCCAGGACCAGTGTCGCCGCCAGAACGGAAACGCCGGCAGTGATGTGCACCACCGTGCCGCCAGCGAAGTCCAGCGCCCCCAGGTCGTATATCCATCCCCCTCCCCACACCCAATGGGCCACGGGGATGTAGACGGCCGCGGTCCATATGGATAGGAAGGCGATCAGCGATCCAAGCCTCATGCGCTCGGCCACTCCCCCTATGATCAAGGCCACGGTTATTATGGCGAACATACCCTGGTACATCATGAACAGGATGTGGGGGACCGTGGGGGCGATGTCGTTGGGGGAAGTTCCCACGCCGTTCAACATTAGGTACTCGGAGCCTCCGATCAATCCGCCGCTGTCCGTACCGAACGTCAGCGAGTAACCGAAAACCACCCAGATGATGGTCACCACCCCTATGATCAATATGCTCTGTCCCAACATGGACAGGAAGTTGTTCTTGCGCAGCATGCCTCCGTAGAAGAAGGCGACAGCCGGTGTCATCACGAACACCAGCCCCGTGGATATCATCAGCCACGCCGTGTCCCCGCTGTCCACTTCCCCGTCCGCCGCCGCCACCGGGCATGATGCCAAGGGCAACGCCACCAGGACAAGGGCCAATATCAAAGCGAACTTCGTTCCGATCCCGCGTTTCATGTTTTGAGACCTCTTTGAGCGTTTAGACCTACACATGCACGTCTAATTGCAGATGTGATAGATAATTAACTAATAAAATATTTCCATTCGCAACAAATGATTGCATATACACTCATAATATGTATAAATGTAGGAACAGACTCAGAACATTCTTATCGGAATTGGAGAGAATGATAGAAAAAGGGAAAGGGTTCAGTCCCTGGGCAGGGCGTCCAGGCAAAGGCGCAACGCGCGGTCGACGTCCTCAGGCGAGTGACGGAGGTCATCGACCTTGCGAAGGCCCAGGTCAGTGACCAGGACGTGATGGGTGGGCTTTACCCCGGCATTCTCCAGGGTCTTGGCCGCGCACTTGACCGGGCAGCCGTCGATGACCAGGACCATCCTGGCCTCCTTGGCCCCGTTCACCGGTCCGGCCATTCCCGCCGAGACCGCGGCCAGGCAGGCCATCGTTCCGGTTCCGCCGGTCACCAGCCGGAAGGCGGCGGCGTTGGCTATCTGTCCCACGTTGCACCCCCCGGAGCAGGAGAATATCATCAGCTCCTTTCCGCTGCATTGGCAATCCTCGTTCTCGGACATTGACATCGACAGGGAATGGCGAACGCGGGGAGATAACCGTTCCGCCCCTGGAGCATTAATTTAAATGAGCAGCTCCCTAGGTGGAGGGGGTTCACCATGAAGGAGTACGACCTGATAGTCATCGGTTCCGGCGCGGGATTGAACGTGGTCTCCAAGGCAAGGCAGAAGGGCATGAAGGTGGCCCTTGTGGAGAACGGGCCAATGGGCGGCACCTGCCTGAACCGCGGCTGCATACCCAGCAAGATACTGGTCACGCCGGCCGAGCTGGTAAGGACCATAGCCGACGCCAAGCGCATGGGGATACACGCCAGGGTGGAGAGCACAGACTACAGGCTGGTCAGGGAAAGGATGTGGGCTCTGATAGCGCCGGACCGGGACGGTATACTGAACAGCGTCAATAAGGACGCGGGGATCGACCTTTACCAGACCACGGCCCACTTCGTCGGTAGGAACGTCCTGCAGGTCGGGGATGAGCAGATCACCTCTCAGCGGATCATCATCGCCGTGGGCACCAGGACCAGGGTCCCGGACGTACCGGGGCTTCTGGACACTGGGTTCCTGATGACCGAGGACTTCTTCGAGATCACCGATCTACCGAAGAGCATGGTCATCATAGGGGGAGGCTACAAGGCCTGCGAGCTGGGCATGTTCCTCGCCTCGTTCGGATGCCGCACCACGATAGTGGGAAGGAACCCCCGGCTTCTCAAGAACGAGGAACCTGAGATCAGCGAGATCGTACTTCGCAAGTCCCGGGAGTACATGGACGTGCTGGTCGGAAAGGATGTCACCGCCGTGCGCGCCGAAGGCGGCCTGAAGGTCGTGGCCTGCCGGGACCGGCACGACGGGACCACGCAGGAGGTCACGGCCGAGCAGATACTGGTGACCACCGGTGTGCAGAGCAACGCCGACTGGCTTCGCCCGCAGAGCTCAGGTATCGTCATGGACAAGGATAACTACATCATCGTGGACAAGTACCTGGAGACCAACGTCCCCGGCATATACGCCATCGGGGACATAATCGGCCGCACCATGTTCCGGCACACCGCCAACTACCATTCAGAGCTGGTCTGGTACAACATGTTCGGAGGGAAACGGATCGAGCTGGACGAACACGCCGTCCCGCACGCCGTGTTCGGTTATCCGGAGGTGGGGGGCGTAGGCCTCACCCAGGAGGAGTGCCGAGAACAGGGGTACAAGGTGTTGGTTGGCTACAGCGATTACATCGACTGCGCCAAAGGGTATGCCATGGGCGAGGAGGACGGGCTGGTGAAGGTCATCGTGGACCGGGACAGCCGCCGCATACTAGGCGCGCACATCGTCGGACCACACGCCGCCATACTGGTGCAGCAGATAGTGTACCTTATGAACGCCGGCGACCAGACGTACCTGCCCCTTGCCCGCAGCCAGTGCATACATCCCGCCCTGAGCGAGGCCGTTGTCAGGGCCTTCGGGTCGTTGCACGACCCGGACCACCATCACGATCACTGATCCGGCCTGGCCATGGGATCGAAGCGGTGCGGGTGGTTCATGATCTTCATGACCCGGACCCCGGTCACCCCGGTCAGGAACGGTATGGGCGGCGTCAGGAAGATGGCCGAGGAGAACAACGCCGCCAGCTTGTTCTCCGCTCGCATGATGTTCACCTTCTTGATCAGGGGGTCCTCTGGATCGGCCGAGGACACCTTGTGGAACAGGGACCGCATTATCAGAAGGTCGGTGTTAAGGACAACCTCCACCGTCCACTTCACTCCCATCTCCAAGGTGGAGACGCTTCCCTCGGTGGCCGTGGTCCTGTTCAGTATCGCCTTGCGGAGATCTTCGGCCGTCTCACCCGGGAACGTCGTGTAGCAGCAACCCAGCTGCGACAGGGTGTGGGCATCGCTTCCACCCAGAACCGCCCACCTTCCGTTCCCCGAGCGGTCCGCCGCGGCCTGGTTGGCGTACCCGTCCACGTGCCCGCCGTTTAATATCTCCAGGCCATCGAGGTCCAGCGTCTCTACCAGCTCGCCCAAGGCCGGCACGTGCTTGCTGAACGGATGGGGAGCCACGGTCAGGCCTCCCTGCGCCCTTATCCTCTCTATGGTCTCCTCAATGGGAAGGCCCTTGGGTACGCTTTCCTCCATGAACAGGCCGATGATCTCTCCCTCTCTGGCGGTTATCTCGGAACCCACGACGATCTCGATGTCATCGAAACGCCGCGCGTACTCCCTGGCCCGGAGGGCTCCCCTCACGGCGTCATGGTCGGTAACGCAGAGCACGCGCAGCCCCTCCTTCCGGGCGGCATCCACGGCCGCCTCGGGATGGGTGACCGATTCCGGAAAGGTTATGGACTTGTAATGCCCGAAGCCAGAGTATCGGGTGTGGAAATGCGTGTCAGCCTTGCTAAGCACGAAGGAATGAACATCGCAACTGATTTAATTAGTTTCGCACCCAGTGAAAAAAATGTATTAAAGGGGGCAGCGGCTCAGCCGGTGACCTTTACCATGTCCTGCCCGCAGCACACCAAAGTGCCGTCGCCGCTCTCCATGACCTTGACCTTGTTGCCGCATATCTCGCACTCGTATACCTCGTCCACCTTTGTCATTTGATGCACCTGTTCGAACAACGCAGCCTTCATGACTTAATGCTTTTCGCAATTTCCACGCCGTAGGCGATGCATTTCTTCACGCCCTCCTCCATGGGCGCGTACCGGACCTCCAGGTCCGGGAACGCCAGTTCGAAACCGCCGGCCTCCAGGTTCTCGCGTATGGCCTTGGTCGCCCCACCGCCCCAGCCGTAACTGCCGAACACCGCGGCCTTGCGTCCCTTGGGTCTCAGCCCTCTCATGTAATTGGTGATGTCCGCCACCGTGGGGTACATGTTGTTGTTCATGGTGCATGAGCCCACGGCCACGACCCTGGAGCGCAGCACCTCGCGCATGATCATGGAGCGGTCGGTGTCGGTGATCCGCATCATCACCACCGGAACGCCCTGGGAGCGCACGCCCTCGGCTATGGCCTCGGCCATGCGCCCGGTGGAGCCCCACATGGTATCGTAGATGACCAGCGCCCTCTCCTCGGTGCGGTGGTCGGCCCAGCCGAGGTAGGCCTCCACAATGTCCTTGATGTGGGTCCGCCACATCAGCCCGTGGGATGTGGCCAGCAGCTTGATGGGCAGGTCCTTCACCTTGGCGTAGGCCTTCTTGACCTGGGCTCCGAAGGGCATCACTATGTTCCCGTAATACGTGGCCGCCTCCTCCATGAGCGTTCCCAGATCCACCTCGTCGTCATATCGCTTGGAGCTGCAGAAATGCTGTCCGAAGGCGTCCATGGTGAACAGTATCTGGTCCTCCACGGCATAGGTGAACATGGACTCCGGCCAGTGCACCATGGGGGTCTCGATGAAGCGCAGCGTGCGCTTGCCGATGGAAAGCTCCTCTCCGTCAGCGACCTCCCGCATCCTCATCTCCCCGTAGTTCAGGCGGAGGGCCTCCACGCCCTTCTTGCTGGCGAGGATCTCCGCCCCGGTGGCCTGCTGGGTCAACGGCAGACCGCTGGCGTGGTCCCCCTCCGCATGGTTGGACACTATGAGGTCGATGTCCTGGGGGTCGATCACCGAGCGCACCCGGGCCATCATCTCCTCAACGAAGGGGTTCTTGACCGAATCGATCAGCACGTTCTTCTGGTCCAGGATGAGATAGGAATTGTAGGACGTTCCCCTCAGGGTGGCGTAGCCGTGAAACTCGCGCGCGTTCCAGTCCAAGGCCCCGACCCAATAGATACCATCGGCTATCTCCACTGCTTGCATGATGTCATATCAACCGTCCCGGGATGATTTATAAATTGTCAAGAAAGGCCCCGGCATAACCCTGACGCGATCGGCGCACGGGCAAAGAGGGCATACCAACATTTTTAATCCACCTCCGACAGATGACAGGGGGATGAACAAGGCCCTGCGGCAGGCGATCGATTCCCTGCGGGAGGTCATGGGCGACCGTAGATGCACCACTAACGAGATGAAGGACGTGCTCGAAAAGTTCTACGGTTACCGTTGCCCCGACGATCTCTCCCGCTCCCTGAACAAGCTGCGGGCAATGGGCGTCCTGTGCGGCGAGGTGGACCGCGAACAGGCCTGCTGGGTATGGTGGCTGCCGCCCCAGGGCGATCAGCCCGAGTAGTAGTATTCTCCCTTCTCCTTCTGCTCCCGGTCCAGCCTGGACCCGGGCTTGTTTATGCGCGGTCGGTTGGTGTCGTTGTCCCTGCGGAACGTCACGTCGACATCCTTCAGGAAGGTGTTCATGCCCTTGCGCATGTCATAGGGTCCCTGGCCCAGCCCCTCCTTGCCGGCGGTACCGCTGAACACCATTATGGAATCGGACACCATGTCCAGGAAGTATATGTCGTGGTCGACCACCAAAGCGCTGCGCCCCCTCTTCTCCATCACCCGGCGCACGGTCTTGGCGGCCTCCATGCGCTGGTTGGAGTCCAGGTAGGCCGAGGGCTCGTCCAGCAGGTATATGTCCGCCTCCCTCGACAAGCAGGAGGCGATGGCCACTCTCTGCAGCTCCCCTCCGGAAAGGGTCAGCACGTTCTTCTCCAGCAGGTTCTTCAGGGAAAGCGGCTTTGCTATCTCGCTCTGGAAGAATCCGGATTCGAAGAAATCCTTCACCGTAACCTCGAACATCTCACGGACGGTGCCGTCAAAGTCCGGGCTTATGTACTGGGGCTTGTAGCTGACCCTGAACGAGGTGTCCACCTTGCCCACGGTAGGCTTCTGCGCTCCGGCCAGCACCTTAACGAAGGTGGTCTTTCCGATGGCGTTCGGCCCCACCACGCCCACGGTCTCCCCTATCTTGATGGCCCCCGGCTCCACCTTCAGGTGGAAGGAGGGGTACTCGCACTCTATGTTCCCGTACTCCAGCAGGTCGAACTGCTCCCAGTTGGAGCGGGGCGGGCGGGACTCGAACACTATCTGGGTGTCCCGGAAGCGCATGTTCTCCTCCTTGGCGTACCCGTCCAGGTAGACGTTGATGGCCTGCCGCACCTGCCGGGGCTGGGCGTAAATTCCGAAGGCTCCCTCGGAACCGAAAACCAGGTACACGTTCTCGGCCAGGAAGTCCAGTATGGCCAGGTCGTGCTCGATGACTATCACCTGCTTCTCCCGGGCCAGCTTCTCTATCACGCGGGCCACCTTTATCCTCTGGTATATGTCCAGGTAGGAAGATGGCTCGTCGAAGAAGTATATGTCCGCGTCCTTCATGATGGTGGCGGCGATGGCAACCCTCTGCAGCTCCCCTCCGGAGAGCTCGGACATCTGACGGGTCACGGCCTCATCCAGGTCCAGCATGGCGACCGCCTCTTCCATGGGCACGCGGCCTTCCACCTTCTTGAGCAGGTCCCGAACGCCGCCCTTGAACACGCTGGGCAGCTTGTCCACGTACTGCGGCTTTATGGAGGTGCGGACATTCTTATCGTACACCCGTTTCAGGTGATCGTGCATCTCCGTCCCGGCGAAGTGCTCCAGCACCTCCTCCCTGCTCGGAGGGTTCTCGTAGTTGCCGAGGTTGGGCACCTCCTCTCCGGAGAGCAGCCGGAAGGACGTGCTCTTGCCGATTCCGTTCGGACCCAGTATCCCGGTCACCACTCCCTGCTTGGGCACCGGCAGTCCGTACAGCCGGAAGGCGTTCAGCCCGTACTGGTGGACCATGTCCTTGCGCAGTTCGTCGGGCAGCTGGATGATCTTGAGGGCTTCAAAGGGGCACTTGTGCACGCATATCCCGCAGCCCACGCACAGCTCCTCGGACACTATCGGCCGCCCGTCCTCTCCGATGACCACGGCCTCCACCCCCGTTCGCACCTTGGGGCAGTACCTCAGGCATTCCTGGTTGCACTTCTTGAACTGACACCTGTCCCTCAGCAGGACCGCTATGCGCATGGACCCACCTATCGGGAGGGGGCATAAAAAATTAATGGATGGGCCCTGGGCGACGTCCTATCGATCCAGGGTGTCCATGAGATGTCTCACCGCGTCCACGTAAGCGCTTCCGCTCCGGACCAGGGGGGAGACGTCCGGCTCGCTCGCCCTCACCTCCGGGTCCCAGGGCAGGACGTGCACCGTGTCGAACCCCTCCTCGATCAGGTCCCTGGCCCTACGCTCGTCATCCTTCGCCTGGCACTTGTTCAGCACAAGGTCCACCCGGCGAACCCCCATCTCCCTGGAGAGCCGGGCCACCCGGGAGGCCACCTGCAGGGAGTTGAACGTGGGCTCGGAGACCACCAGGCAGGTGCCGAAGCCCTCGGCCACGGTGCGGCCGAACGGTTCGAGCCCGGCCTGGGCGTCCATGACGATCAGGTCGTCCTGGCGGGAGTTCAGGAAGCGGACCAGCGCTCCCAGCAGGGAGTTCTCCGGGCACAGGCAGCCGGTGGAGGCCTGCACCACACCGCCCATCACCAGCAGGTTCAGGTTCTCCGTTACACGGATCCCGAAGCGCTCGGTGACGTCAGAGACGTCGGGGTTCAGATTTATCAGCCCTCCCCACCCCTCGCCGGGTCGGGCCCCGGTCCTCTGCTCCACGTAGTCCAGCTCCTGTGTTATGGGGCGCAGCTCCCTGGCCTTGTCCTTCGGGTATCCCAAGGAATACGCCAGGTTCTGCTGGGCGTCCTGGTCCACCGCAAGCACTCTGCGGCCATCGCCGGCGCCCAGCAGGCACAGGGCGGCGGACAGGGTCGTCTTTCCAACGCCCCCCTTCCCGGCCACGATGATGCGCGTGCCGCCCTGGTTGCCCGGGCGCTGGCGCAGTTCCTTGGCCAGTGCCGATGCGGCCTTCCGGTTCATAGTCCCAGGTCCGCTCTCTTGGTCTCGATGTGGTCGAACAGGATGGCCGCTGCCTTCTTGGGGTCCGGCTCCACCCAGAACTTGGCCTTCACCGCTTTTTCCAGGTCCTCCGTCAGCATCTTTATCACGTTGGGCGACCCGCTTATCTTGGGCATGACCCCCAGAGCCACGCTTATCCCGCTTCCCACGAAGTAGCTGCCTATGGAAACGGCCTTGGGCGAGTACCATTCCGGAGCCGCCCCGGCCACTGGCAGCTGGTCCATGCGAACGCCGGCCAAATTGGCCAGCTCGGCCGCGAGGACCAGGATGCGGGTGTTGTCCACGCAGGAACCCATGTGCAGGACCGGGGGAATGCCCAGCGAGCGGCACACGTTCCCTAAGGACTTGCCAGCCAGGTCCGCGGCGTCCGGCTGCATAAGACCGGCCTCGGCGCAGGCTATGGCCGCGCAGCCGGTCTCCACGATGATGATGTTGCGCCGAATGAGTTCCTTGGCCAGGGTTATATGCCCGTAGTCCTGCTTTATCTTGGGATTGTTGCATCCCACTATGCCCACCGCCCCCCTTATCTTGCCTTCCAGTATCAGGTCGAGCAGCGGTTTCAGAGTACCTCCCAAGGCGGCGCGCAGGGCCTCCACGGAGAATCCAACCACCGCGTCCACCGGCCTGTTGGGGATGAGCACCCTTTCCGGAACGCGGTTCGGGTAATTGTCCACGGCTATGGCCACCATCTTCTTGGCCTGCTCGAAGGCGTTCTCAGGGTTGACCTCCAGGTAATGGCCCCCCGGGATCCTGGCCTTGGGAGATGTGGTTATGACCTTGGTGTGGAAGCAGGCCGCGGTGTTCGGGAGAGAGGGGAATATGCACTGGTAGTCCACGATCATGACCTCCAGCGCCCCCGTCGTTATAACCAGCTCCTGACTGAGATGGTTCCCGGCCTGCGGTACGCCCTTGCGCATCAGCAGCTCGTTGCCAGTGCAGCACAGTCCCACAAGGTTGATGCCCTTGGCCCCAGCGGCCTCGGCCCGCTGTTTCATCTCCGGAAGCTCTGCCGCCTTGACCACCATCTCGGAGAGTACCGGGTTGTGCCCGTGCAGGGATATGTTGACATGGTCATGCTTCAGCACGCCGAGGTTGACCCTGCTGTTGCGGATCTGCGGCGTTCCGAAAAGGATGTCGCTAGCCTCCGTGCCTATCATGGAACCTCCCCAGCCGTCCCCGAGCGAGGCCCTCACTCCCTGGCTCAGTATGTTCCTGTAGTCCGCCCCCACGCCCATGTGCACCATGTGCATGGCCTCCACGATCTCCCGGTCTATGGATCGCGGCATGAGCCCCAGCTCCTCCAGCATTTCAATGGTCCCCTTGGGCATGCGCCGGGCCATGGCCAGTTCTCCCTTTATGGTGCCGTACTCCTCCAGCATGGCCAATGCCAGGTCCTCTGCCACCTTCTCAATCGGGCCATCGGTGCCGACCCCGTACTCCTTGGCCAGGGTCATAAGCTTGTCCTTGTCCCCTATGCCGTACATCGGCGCCTCGCCACGCGCGGCCAGCAGCAAGGTCTCCGCGACCTCCCTCCCGTGATCGGAATGGGCCGCCGCCCCTGTCGATATCTGGTCCAGGAGGTTCCTGGACACGATGAGGTCTGCGGTGGCGCCGCAAACCCCCCTGCTCTTTGTCTCTCCCATTATGCGGCAGGGGCCCATCGCGCATCTCTGGCACGAGAGCCCGGATTCGCAGAACTTGCAATGGGGCTGCTGCTTCTCCAAACGGTCCCAGACCGTCTCCACCCCTTCCAGCATGGTCTTGGACAGGACCTCCTTCACCGAGGGGTCCATGGCCCTTTCCTCCACCTTCGCCGGGACCTTGTCCGGAGACATGTGCTCAGGAGGCGTTCGAATGCATTCGACCGTGATTATCTCCAATTCCGGATCTTCCGACACTTCATCACCACCCGCCATCCTTGCGATGGTCATGGAAAACGTGGAATTACCGTCTATAATTAACCGCGCATATTTGCTCTGACGGCAAGGTTATATTGAACGAACCCATTCCACCGCCGATGGAGCCATCCAAGGTATTCATAGGCGTGGCCTGGCCCTACGCGAACAGCGCGATCCACCTGGGACACGTGGCGGGTTCGCTGCTTCCCCCCGACATCTTCTCCCGCTATCACAAGATGCGCGGAGACCGCGTGCTAATGGTCTCAGGCTCCGACCAGCACGGCACTCCCGTGACGGTGCGGGCGGACAAGGAGGGTTCGAGCCCCCTGCAGGTGGCCGAGCGCTATCACCAGGTGAACAAGAAGGCGATCGAGGACCTGGGCATAGAGTTCTCACTGTTCACCAAGACCCATACCGATAATCATGCACGCGTCGTGCAGGAGATATTCACAGACCTCCTGCAGAAAGGACATCTGGAGCAGAGGGAGACCATGCAGTACTTCTGCCCCGCCTGCAACAAGTTCCTTCCCGACCGTTACGTCGAGGGCAGGTGCATCAAATGCGGCAACGAGAACAGCCGCAGCGACCAGTGCGACAGGTGCGGCGCGACCTTCGAGGTGGGGGAGATAGCCGATCCCACATGCATCACCTGCAGGAACCGCCCTGAGATGAGGGAGACCAGGCACTATTTCTTCAAATTGACCGATTTCGAGGCGGCTCTCCTTTCCTACGTGCAAGGGAGCAAGCATTGGCGTTCCAACGTCCAGCTCTTCACGCAGAACTGGTTGGAATCCGGTCTGAAGGACCGGGCCATCACCAGGGACATGTCTTGGGGCGTGCCGGTGCCCCTTCCCGATTCGGAGGGCAAGGTCATATACGTCTGGTTCGACGCGGTGATCGGTTATCTATCGGCGAGCAAGGAATGGGCCAAGAGCACCGGGAACGAGGATGCCTGGAAGGAGTTCTGGACCGACCCCCAGGTGAAGGGGTACTACTTCCTGGGGAAGGACAACATCCCATTCCACACCATCATCTGGCCCTCCATACTGATGGGCAACGGCGGTCTCAATCTCCCGTATGACGTGCCGGCCAACGAGTTCCTGACGTTCAAGGGCGAGAAGCTCTCCAAGAGCAAGGGCCCCTCCATAGACATCCCCAGCGCCCTCGAGCTGTTCGACGCGGACCAGCTGCGCTACTATCTCTCCAGCAACATGCCTGAGGGCAAGGATTCCGATTTCTCCTGGGAGGACTTCGAGACCAAGGTCAACAACGAGCTGGTCGCCACGCTGGGCAACTACTTCCACCGGGTGCTCAGCTTCACCCACAAGAACTTCAAAGAGGTCCCGCCAATGGTCGATGGGTTGGAAGCGGAGGCGGAGCAGGTCAACAAGGCGATAGCTGCGGCGATGGCCGAGGTGGAGGCGAACATCTCCGCCTGCCAGTTCAAGAAAGGGCTCAAGGCGGTCATGGAACTGGCCCAGTTCGGCAACCGTTTCTTCGATTCCTGCGCCCCCTGGAGCCTGCTCAGGAGCGACCGGGCCAAGTGCGGGGGCGTGCTGCATCTGAACATGAGAACGGTGCAGGCACTGGCCGTAATGGCGTTCCCGTACCTTCCCTTCAGCACCCAGAGGCTGTGGGGGTTCCTGGCCAACGACGGTGTCCTGGGCGAGGGGTCCTGGGAGCTGATCGGGAAGGAGCTGAACGTGGGACGCGCGCTGCCTGAACCCAAGCCCCTCTACCGCAAGGTGGAGATACAGAGGGAGGGGTCCGCCTTCTCCAGGTTCGAGGACCTGGACCTGCGGGTCGGTCTCATCGAATCCGTTTGCGACCACCCCAACGCCGACAAGCTGATGGTCCTCAATGTGAACATAGGTCGCCCCATACAGCTGGTGGCAGGGCTAAGGTCCTTCTACAGCAAGGAGGAGCTCACCGGCAAGAAGGTGGTGGTCATAACCAACCTGCAGGCGGCCAAGCTGCGCGGGGTGGAATCCCAGGGCATGGTCCTTGCCGCGGAGGCCGGGGACAAGGTCAAGGTGCTCACGCCCTCGGGACCGGCCAAGCCCGGTGACCGTGTCAACAGCGGCCTCGCCTCAGGAAGCAAGGTCCTCACCTTCCAGGAGTTCCAGTCCTTCACGCTCAGGACCGGCACCGTGCTGAACGACCAGGAGGCCGACCTCGGCAGGAAGGTCAGAGCGGACACCTCCGGCCTGGTCAAGGGCTCCCAGGCCGCCTTCTTCCTGCCCCAGGAAGGGTCGGACGTCGCCCTGCCCCTGTTCACCGAAGGGAGGACGAGCATAGGCGTGGACGGGGACCTGGATAACGGGGCGAAGGTCAGATGAGGTTCGACCTGCACGTGCACTCCAACAATTCCGGCGACGCCAAGAACCGGGTCGAGGATGTGCTGGACGCCTGCGTGAGAAAAGGGCTCTCCGGTGTAGCCATCATGGACCACAACACCATGGAGGGCTATCGCCAGGCCATGTCCCTGGGGAGGGATGACATACTGGTGATCCCTGGCATGGAGATATCCACCGCCAATGGCCATATCCTGGCCTACAACCTGGTCGAGGAGGTCCCCCGCGAGCTGGAAGTGGCGGAGACCATAGACCTCATAAGGGCGCAGGGGGGCATAGCCGTGGCCGCCCACCCCTATCGCATGTGGTCCGGGCTGGGAGAGGACGCCATCATCGCCAATGATTTCGACGCGATCGAGATACTCAACGCCCGCTCCACCCGTTCCCATAACGACATGGCGGCAGATCTGGCCAAGCGCCTGCGCAAGCCCTTCACCGCCGGTAGCGATTCGCACGAACCATCCACCATCGGCAGGGCGTATTTCCAGAGCGGCCGGGACTGTTGCAACGTGGAGGACCTGATCAAGGAGGTCCTTTCCGGAAAAGGGAGCGTCGGCGGCAAGAACAGGCCCAGGACGGATACCGTCAGCTACGGTGTGAAATGCATAGGCGAGTGGTTCGGCCGCGGTTTCAAGAGGATGTGATCATTCGATCAGCTTCCGGGCCTCGTCAAGGACCTGGTCCTGATCGCGGCTTCCTTCGATGAGCACGCCAAGCAGGTGGCGCTGACCGAGGCCCAGGACCAGAAGGTTCTTCTCAGAGAAGCGCAGGGAGACGAAGCGCAGGTCATCGTTCATCTCGTGCCCGACCTGCTCGGCCGTTCCGTAGGCGAGGGAGGTTATGGCCGAGTACATGTGGCGGTCTGAGAACTTTGGCGTGGTTCCCGTCACGTAGTTGCCCGCCCGGGAGCAGACATAGGCGGATACCACTCCCTCCAGGGAGCATACCTTCTGCAACATCTGTTCAAAATCCTTCTCTTCCAACCCTCGCATCTCCCAGTGGAAATATGGCAGAAGGGAATAAAACCTTTGCCCATCTTTCATCTGGTGGCGCCATAGGAAACAAAAGGATTTATTTGACCTCTCTCATAATACGTTCATGCCTCCGGTCTCACTGCGCAGCATTATGCCCATCTCCGCCAAGGGTAGGACCGAGGCCGACCGCATCGACGGCATACTGTACGATTCGCTCGCCTCGCCGCTGTCCATGGAGCGGCGGCACATGGAGGCCAGGGTGCTAAGGGTGGCCAAGGAGGAGCCGGAGGGCATGGTGGCGGTACTGCTCCGCCACACCGAGGCCCGGAACGAGAACGCCCGCGAGTCGATAATGCGGCTGCTGGATGAAATTTGCCTGACCCGAGAGGGCCGGGCGGCGGTGCTGGAGAACATGTCCCACCCGGACCAGGACGTAAGGAAAGGGACGAGGACCATGATGGGCCGCATATGGGGTCCGGGAACGGACACCTTCGCCGCCGATTATGAGCAGGCGCTGCTGCTGATGAACCTGGCGCGCAGCCGGGACATATTCGTGGACGACATCGTCATGCTGTCCGAGCTGGTCAAGGTCTCCCTTCTCGAGGGTGACCGGGACAAGGCGCTGGAGGACATCGCCCTGGTGATCGAGCTGCTCAAGCACCGCTATCGTGCCGTGGAGACGATGAAGGACTATCTGGCGGAGATGCTCAAGGTCACCCCGGAACTGTCAAGGCTAGGCATGGTCAGCGGCCGGATCGAGCAATCGCTGCGCACTGCTTCCCGGGCCAACAAGCAGCGCACCTTCGATTACGCCAAGGGCCTCATCGCCGAGAAGATGCAGGAGGTGGAGGCCATCGACCAGGTGAGGGCATTGGGATCCTCGGTCAGGGAGATGCTGTCCGAAACCCCCCATGTCCCGCTGGAACAGCTGAGCGGGGTGGATGTCTGGATGTTCGCCCGGCTCAAGGAGCTGGTGCAGGAGGGGACCAAAATGAACATCAATTCCCGCCGCCAGGAGCTCATCGAGCTAATAGGTTCTTTCATCAGGGACGAGGTCTTCCCGTACCTGCGCGACAAGGCCCAGGACCGTCTGCTAAGCAGGGACCCTTCGCTGCTCTTCGCCCTGTACACCGCCGGCCTGACCTGCCTTAAGCTGTTGTACGAACCCATGCCAAAAGTGGCCAATGAGCTGTACGTCACCTACTTCCAGGAGTTCGAAGGAGTGCCGAGCGTGGCCGACGTCTCATGGCCCTCAGCGGTTATGTAGCCCTGACAATAGGTCTCATGTCGGACATCCGTCATCCATTGTCCAGGTCTTTAAAATTCAGTAAAATATATATTTGCGTTTTTCGTTATACCTCCTAGAGGGATGCACTTATGACCAGTTCTTTGGTTAAGAATGCTTTAGCGAACACTAAGTACGAGAACACATCGAGCGGAAAGGCAGAACCCGTGAAGGAAGAGCCCGTCGAGTCCAAACCGGCCCCCAAGTCGGACATAGACGACGAGCTGGCCAATATCGCGGCCCAACTTGACGTGTGCATAAAGATCATCGGCTGCGGCGGTGGCGGTTGCAACACCATAAACCGCTGCTGGGAGGCTAGCATAAACGGGGCTCAGCTCTGCGCCATCAACACCGATGCCAAACACCTGCTGACCGTCAAGGCCCCCCGCAAGATACTGATAGGCAGGAGCGCGACCCGAGGCCTCGGCGCTGGGGCCAAGCCGGAGATGGGAGAGGCGGCCGCCCGCGAGAACGACGGCGATATAAGGGAGTTCCTGAACGGCTCCAACATCGTCTTCGTGACCGCCGGCATGGGCGGCGGCACCGGTACCGGTTCCGCTCACTATGTGGCCAGGATCGCCAAGGACCAGATCCGAGCGCTGACCATAGGCGTGGTCACCATGCCCTTCAAGGCTGAGGGCACGGTGCGCATGGAGAACGCCCTGGACGGTCTGAACAAGATGAGGCTCATCTGCGACACCACCATCGTCATCCCGAACGACAAGTTGCTGGAGCTGGTTCCCAAGCTGCCGGTCGACGCCGCCTTCAAGGTGGCCGATGAGGTGCTCATGCAGACCATAAAGGGTCTGACGGAGATCATAACCAAGCCCGGCCTGGTCAACCTGGACTACGCTGACATAATGACGGTCATGAACGAGGGCGGGGTCGCTTTCGTTGGCATCGGGGAAGGGAACAACGACGAGGACGACCGCGTCAAGTCCGCGGTGCACGAGGCGTTGACGTCCCCCATGCTCGGTGAGATCGAGCTCAAGGACGCCAAGGGCGCCCTGATCCGCGTCGTAGGCGGTCCGGACATGACCGTGGGCGAGGCCCAGCGCGTGGCGGAGATAGTCACCAACAGCGTGTCCCCTCGCGCTCGCATCATATGGGGATGCTCCATAGATCCCGAGCTGGAAGGCGTGGTCAAGGTGCTGTTGATCATAACCGGTGCCAAGTCCAAGTACATTATTGGCTCCCGCGGGGCGCCGATGGGAATGCAGGGCAATCAGGGCTACCCGCAACAGCAGCAGTACCAGCAGCAACCCTACCAGCAGCAGAGGCCACGGAACCGCAACGACGACATAGACTTCGTTAACTGATGCGGAGGGGGTAATCGAGAGCTGCGCCTATCGACCCGGCCACCGTCCACTTCATGTTGCCGGTGGCCTTTAAAAGTCATAAGCGGCGTCGCCAAAGCTGATGGCCGGGCAAGGCTCGAAGCAATTTCCGCAATGGATGCATCGGGTCGCCTCGACGCGAACCTTCCCCTGCATCAGTGAAAGTGCACCCTCTTTGCATCTGGCGATACATACCCCGCAACCGACGCACTCCTCGGCCTTAACCACCGCACGGCGAACCCTTTCCACATCTTTCTTTATCTTTTCCTGGTCCTCGCCCTTGGCGATGAGCGCGCCCTCTTTGAATATGGTAACGTAACCTACCGAGCACCAGCCGCCGTCCGATCCCATCTCCACCTCCCCGACCATGTTGAGGACGCTTGCGACCTGCTCGAGGTCCAGATCGCGCGAGAACGCGCCCTCTATGCTGAACCCCAGGGTGCAGGGCGAGAACCCGTCCTGCAGCTTCAATCTCAGGTTGCCCTCCCCGGTGCGCGGAACGTCCTTGCGGGCCAGCTCGAAGCCGGGTATGTTGCGCTTGAGCTCATCCAGCACTGAAGGCGGCACCCTCTTCCACCGCCATAGGCCGTGCTCCACCCATTCGGGTCCCAGTCCCTTCCTCTCCGCGTAATCCCTCAGGAAGCCCTCCCACCTCTCGTAGGTGGGGCTTGACTTGGCTATGTCCAGATCGGCCATGTCCGAGGCCGGGCACAGGAAGCAGCCGATGCGGTCAAGACCGTTCTCGTACCAGGGGTTGTAGCTCACCCCGCTCTTGAAGATGTGCAGCCATACATGCAGCGATGTCCAGTCCTGTATGGGCGAGGCGCCTATCTGGCCGGGGGTCCAGGGGTTGCGCCAAACGCGCGGTTTGGCCGAGCGCTGCTCCGACTCGTAACGCCGCTGCCCTATGAACGACAGCACCCCGTTCGGATAGTGCTCCACGATGGCCTTGACGGTCGGCCCCAGCTTGTTGGTCTTGCAGCACCAGCGGTAGTCCTTTCCCGGCGGCCCGAAGAACTCCAGGTTGCCGAAGAAGGCGTCCTCCTCCGCCTTCCCGACCACCAGGTCCAGGTCCAGCTGGTCCTTGAGGCGGTGAACGTAACTGACGGTCTCCGGGAACTCCAGCCCGGTGTCGACGAAGAACACCGGGAGGTTTAGACCTGCATCCCTGGTGAGCAGCAATGTCGCCAGGGAATCCTTTCCTCCGGAGAATGAGACCACCTGCGGTATGTCCGCATGCTCCTCCGAGAGCCTCTTGACGAACTCCACGCTCTCCCGCACCCTCCTTCCCATGACCCCGGCGTTGGCCTCCATGACCATGTTCCAATCGGCCTGGGGCCTGTCCGTCGGGGGCAATGTCCTCTCGGCCCAGCGGACCTTGACCGCCGCGCCCCTCTCGGCCTTGCGCATCTCTTCCGAGGACATGCGGGCAACACCGGTGGCCAGGGCGTTCCCTTCCGGGTCCAGCACTATGACCTCCTCCCCCTTCTGAAAATCCCCTACGACGCGGTTCACTCCCGGGGCCATCAAGCTCTGGTTCCCCAGTATGGGCTCCACCGCCCCGCGGTCCGCCCAGATCAGGTTCTTGCTCGCCGCGCGAACGATCCTGGCGGCGGCCTTCACCCTGGGCAGCGCCCTCCAGCCGATGCCAAGGTCGTAGCGCATTGTGACATCCACCTCGCCATCTGCGATCACCTCGTCCATGCGGTCCAATGCCGGCACCTTGTTGAATAGGTAGACGGAACCGTCTGGCAGCAACGCCTTTCCAGCGCCTTCTCCGAACTGCAGGTCCACATGCTCGCGAACGAAGTCGATATCGTGTTGGAAAGCAGGTCTGGCATCCCCTGGAGGGGTCATTCCCACCTGGCGGGTGGGCTTGCCGCACCTGCTGCAATTGGCATCCTCCAGCACCGGAACGTTGCAATGGTCGCACCAGCGCAGGTGCATCTTTCCTAGCCGGACCTCGGCCATGCTTGCGGCTAGTGCAGGAACCCCTATAAAATGTATGTTCTCCGGGGGGGACCTCTGTCTTGGAACTTTGCAGGTACCCGGTCCCGAAGAATCGAAGGCTAATATAGCAGTAATTTCATCATCACGCCTGATACCATGAAAGCCACCGCGCGCACTATGGGTATCAGCTACGCGATCCGGGAGATGCTGCTTCCTGCGAGAGAGCTGGAAAAGCAGGGTCACAAGATCACCAAGCTGCATATCGGGGACCCCAACAAGTTCGACTTCGAAACGCCGAAGCACGTTAGGGACGCCCTCTGCGCTGCCGTGGAAAAATGCGACAACGGCTATGAGGAGTCCGAGGGCAATGCCGAGCTCAGAAGGGCCATCATCGATAAGGAGAAGAAGAAGAACGGCATCGATCTGGACCTAAAGGACATGGTAGTGACCTCAGGGGTCACGGAGGCGCTGCAGATGATATGCGCCGCCACCATCGATCCGGGCGATGAGGCCCTAGTACCAGGTCCAAGCTACGTCTCCTACCTGGAGTTCCCCAAGTTCTTCGGCGGTAAGGCCGTAACCTACCGCACAATCGAGGACGAGGGATGGCAGCCTGACATAGACGACCTGAGAAAGAAGATCACCCCTCACACCAAGTTCATCGCCGTCATCAACCCCAACAATCCTACGGGAGCCGTATACGGCCAGAAACGTTTGAAGGAGATCGCCGACCTGGCCGGGGAGTACGGGCTCTTCCTCATCTCGGACGAGATATACGACCTTATGACCTTCGAGGGCGAGCATCATTCCCCCGCTTCACTGGCCAAGGACGTGCCGACCATACTGGTGAACGGTTTCTCCAAGGTGGACCTGCTTCCCGGCTGGAGGCTGGGCTACGCCGCCTTCCACGACACCACCGGGCAGCTGGACGAGATCGAGGAGGCCGTGCACAAGCAGGCACGTCTCCGCCTCTGCGCCAACGCCCCCTGCCAGATGGCGGTCATCGAGGCGCTGAAGCACCCCAAGGACCACCTGGAAGGGATGCGCAGCAAGCTTAAGGCCCGCGGGGAGTTCGCCTGGAAGAGGGTCAACGAGATACCGGGGCTGAGCTGCGTGAAGCCCGATGCCGCCTTCTACATGTTCCCCAAGGTCGAATCGGACCACTGGAAGACCGACAAGGACTTCGTGCTGGACATACTGCATCAATGCCACGTGCTCCTGGTCCCCGGCTCTGGTTTCTGCCCCACCTACGGCAAGGACCACTTCCGCATGGTGTTCCTGCCCAACGAGGAGATACTGGGAGACGCCCTGGATTCCATCGAGTCCTACATGAGGAAGGTGGCCTAGGCCACCCCTCAGATCATTTCTCTCCCCTTTTCTTTAAGGGCACCATCTTCTGTGACAACGATCTCGAAAGCGCCATTGTTCAATTTTTCACAACGGGCGTCGTTTCATGGAACGGTTCTATTCTCTAGAAAAATAGTGGAAGGAAAGAGGTTTCAGTAAAGGCGTTTCAGCAGCTTGACGCAGGCTTCCATGGCGTTCTTGGCGTTCTCGATGCGGTCCTCCGCCTGCAGCCTGGTCATTCCGGGGCCGGTGATGCCCAGGGTGGCCGGCTTCATGAACTCCAGGGACAGGTCGGTGATCTTGCGGGCGGCGTTCTGGATGACGATCTGGTCGTGCTCCGTCTCGCCCTCGATCACGCAGCCCAGCGTCACCACGCCGTCCACGGAGCTGTCCTTCAGCAACGTCTTGGCCGCCAGGGGTATGTCGTACACGCCGGGGACGTGAATGACCTTTACCACGTTGGCTCCCAGGAACTCGGCGTGCGACTTGGCCCGTTCCAGCATCATGCTGGTTATGTCGTAGTTGAACTCCGAGACCACTATTCCGATGTTGTACCTTGTCATGTTCATCTCTCCCTTACCGGGCCAACGTCCTCGTAGCCCTGTCTTAGTCCCCGACCGGCGTTCTTGGTCAGCCGTTCAGGCTTGAATATCATGTCGTAGGCGTTCCGGGCGTGCTCCCTCGCTCTCTGCTCCATGAGCCAGGCAAGCTTGCCCTCCTCCGCCTCATCCTCGTGAACGAATACCTCTATGATGTGCTTGTTCGTCGCCAGCTGGGCGGCGATTATGCCGGTGGACGCCTCGTGGGCGCAAATCTTGTCCGTCGGCTTGGAACCGGGCATTCCCAGTGCCATGACGATGTCGCATCCCTCGTCCAGAAGGATCTTGGCCGCCACCGGCAGGTCCTTTATGCCGGGCACCGTGCGCCTGATCACCTTGTAACCGGTGCCGTACCTCTTAAGCTCGTCCATCGCCGCCGAGCCCATGTCCGCCCGGGCGAAGGTGGTGTCCACGATCCCGATGGTCTTCATCAGTCCTCCTTGACCTTCGATTGGTTGTTCGTGTACCAATCGATGATCTTTCCGATGATCTTCCGGGTACCGTTCAGGTCCTCCCCGTGCTTGGACATTCGAACGACCTTGACCCTCATTCCCCTGTCCATCAGGACCTTCTCGATCTCCCTCTCGTTGAAATCCTGGTCGTAACCTAGGGCGATTATGTCCGGTCTTATGCGTTCCACGACGCCGAACATGTCCCCGTCGCTTCCCAGATGGGCCATGTCGACCATCTTGAGCGCGGATATGAGCTCTAACCGCATGTTCTCCGGTGTGATCGGTTCATGCTTCCTTCTGCGCACCGTGGCATCCGTCGCCACCACCACGACCAGCTCGTCCCCCTGGTCCTTGGCCTCCTGCAGGTAGCGCAGGTGCCCCGGATGCAGGATGTCGAACACACCGCTGGCCATCACCCTGGTCATTTCCCGTTACCGCCTCTCTTCCAGAATTCGATTATGTCCTTCCCTTCCAGGAAGCAAAGGCCGAAACGGTCGGCATATCTCTTAGCCTTTTCTTTGCTCAGGGCGTTGCCGTCGTCCCCCATCATCTCGCAGATGGTCGCCGAGGGCGTGACGCCAGCCATCACCATCATTGCCGTGGCCAGTTCGGTATGGCCTTTGCGCTTGCTGAGCAGCTGCTCCGTCGAATTGAGAAGATGTATGTGCCCAGGGGCCCGGAACGCCTTTCCGAAGGCGGTCCTGGCCTCCTCGGCGCTCATGGAGTACGATCCCTTGGCCAGCTTGGCGAACTCCGATACCGTCAACGCGCGGTCGTTGTCGGTGATTCCGGTGAATGTCCGGCGGTGATTGATGGTAATTGAGAAGGCGGACTTCGTATCGTATGGAATGTCGTTCGGTGCCAGGTTCTGCAATACTGGGTGCTGGTCGTGGCTGCACTCCAGAACGTCCGCAAGGAACGGCATGTCCAGCTTCTGGCAGATGTCGTGGTGGGCGGTGGTGCATATCAATCCGCCGGCGTTCTTGCGCATCTCCCTTATGGAGGCTGGGGTCACGAACTGGGAGGCGACGGTCATATCCGTCTCCCGCTCCCGGTCGTCGGAATCGAATATCAGGACCATCTTGCCTTGGCGAATGTCCTGCAGCGCCCTCTCGATCAACTCATCGCTCATGATGGCCACTCCAACACTGAGGTGGTAGTATATTTCTTGCGTTAATACAACTCAAATGGTAGTCAAAAGGGGCCAGGCCTTGAGTTGGTATAAAATATGCAAGGGGGCTTACAGCTATCGATGGTAGAGCTACTGGATGATGTTCCGGGCATGAGGGCGTTGGACCCATCGGACATACTTGGTCAGCTGTCGTCGTTACCGGACCAGCTCGAGTGGTCCAAAGGTGTCGACGTTCCAGCCGAGAAAGGTGCCAGCAACGTCATCGTCTGCGGTGTGGGCGGCTCGGCGATAGCCGGGGACGTGATCTGCGACCTGCTCTCGCCGACCGTCCCGGTTCCTCTGGCGGTCTCCCGCGACGTGGTCCTGCCGGGATACGCCGGCAAGGGCACCCTGTGCATAGTTGTCAGCTATTCCGGCAACACCGCGGAGAGCCTTGACCAGTACGATGATGCCATGCGCCGGGGATGCCGCATCGCGGCCATCACCTCCGGCGGAAAGCTAGAGCAGCTGGCCATGGCCAACTCCCAGCCCCTGGTCAGGGTCCCGGCGGGAAACCAACCGAGGGCTTCCCTGGGCTATCTCCTTGGCTCGCTGGCGCTGCTGCTCCAAGGGGCCGGTCTCGGCAATGCCCACGATGGGCTGCTCGCCGCGGCCCCCTCTCTGCGCTCGTACCTCGGTCGCCTGTCGGCAGACGTTCCCGCGGCCAACAACCAGGCCAAGAGACTGGCCAAGGCCATGGAGGGAAAAGTTCCCGCAGTCTACGCGCCCCGCCCGGTGCGCTCCGTCGCCCTGCGATGGCAGAACCAGATGAACGAGAACGCCAAGACGGTGGCATTCAGCGGTGAGGTCCCGGAGATGGACCACAACCAGCTGGTCAGCTGGCTGGAAGGCGGGTTGGACAGCGGTTGCCGCCCGGTGATGCTGATGCCCTCGGAGATGAGGCCGACGATAAAGCGCATGTCCGAGGTCACATTGCAAATGCTGAACGAACGCGGTCTGGACCCGATCTACGTGGCGCTTCCGGGGGAAGGACTTTGGGACAACGTGCTGCAAGGCATCGCGCTGGGGGACATGGCAAGCTATTACATGGCCGTGATGAAGGGCGTGGACCCTGCTCCGGTCACCCCCATAAAGGAGTTCAAGGAGCGCATCGGTCACTAGGTCCGACCGTGTCCAGCGCCTCCTCTATTCTCTGCAGTTCCCCCTCGGGATCGCGGAACCATTCCACGCTCCACGTGCGGTGCAGCTTCCAGCCCAGCCTTCTCAGCTGACCCTGCCTGGTGCGGTCCCTGTCCCGCACGGTCATCCCGGAAACGTAATGGGGTCCGTCGCATTCTATGCCCAGCAGGAACCTGCCCTCATCGTCGGGGTCCTCTATGGCCAGGTCGACTCGGTAATCGGACGTTCCCACGTTCATCCGCACCTTGTGGCCCCGGGCCTGCAAAGCTCTGCACAGGTGCTCCTCGAACGGGGTGATCTCCTCCTGCCGGCCATGGGTCATCGGCAGGGCCCTGCGGTCACCTCCCGACTCAGCGAACTCCAGGTACCGCTTCAGCAGCTGGGGCCCCCTGCTCCTCGACCCGGAAAGGTCTATGTCCTCCGAGCGCACCGAGGAGACTATGTCCAGGGACAGCTTGGCCCTGGTTATCGCCACGTTGAGCCTTCGTTCGCCGCCGTCCCGGTTGAGCGGTCCCAGATTGAGCGAGAACTTCCCTTTGTCATCCTTTCCGTAGCCGACGCTCAGTATTATGCGGTCCCGTTCGTGCCCCTGCACGTTCTCCAGGTTGTACAACAGGAAAGGCTCCCCCTCCTCTGACGAGAGCACGGTGTCCAGTTCCCTGTCGTCCTTGCGCATCTCGTCCAACGCTTCATCTATGGCCTCCATCTGGGCCTCGGAGAAGGCGATCACCCCCAGGCTCTTGCCGTCCTTCCTGGCGTAGTGGTCCCTGACCATGTTTGCCACCACCAAGGCCTCCTGGCGGTTGGTGCGGCTCCGTCCCCGGTCGAAGACGCCATTGGGCACGTGCACATGGCGCAGCCCGAAACCCTCCCGGCCGAATATGGAGCTGGGGAAGGTGTTCAGCTTCCCGCCGTAGAACTGGTGGTTGGAGAATGCGATCAGCGACTCGTCCTTGGAGCGGTAATGCCACATGAGCATGCGGCGGGACATGCCGCATGTCTCGCACTCGTCAAGGATGCTCTCCAGGTCCGGCTCCTCGTCCTCATCGTCCGCAGAAAGGGCGAAGAACGAGGTCGGCGGCATCTGCTTGCTGTCCCCCACCACGATCACCTGCCTACCGCGGGCTATGGAACCTATGGCATCCTCGGGACATATCTGCGACGCCTCATCGAATATCACCACGTCAAAGCAGGTCCGTTCGCGGTCAAGGAACTGGGCCACCGAAAGAGGGCTCATGAGCATGCACGGTTTCAGCAACCCGATCAGGTCCCAGCACTCGCTCAGCATGGTCCTCATGGCCTTGCGCTGCCTCTTCAGCTTTGCCAGCCTGGCGATCTCCGTCCCCTGCTTGAGCAGCGCGTTCCTGTCCTCCCCCTCCCTTCTACGTCTCAGGTCCTCCTCGATCCTGGCCTGCACTCGGTGCCTTCCCCTTTCCACGTGCAGCCTGTCCAGTTCGTCGAAGCGCTCTATGAGCCCCATCTGATGGTCCCGGCGGAAGCGGTTGAGCACAGGGTCGGAGGCCAGGGCCTCCTCCGTCCACAGCCGGGCGAACCGTTTCTGGAACGCGCCGAGCATCCCCTCGGGCGGCACGTCCATTTCCTTCAGTTCCCGGACCACGTCCTCCATTCCCAGCGCTTTCATTCCATCCACGAGCGAGGCCAGGTCCAGCCACTCCTGGTATCTGTACCTGGAGGTCCAGGCTTTCTCGGTCCATTCCTCCAGGTCCTTCAGCGAGGCGTCGCGAAGCGGCCGTCCGTTCAGCCTGTGCCCCGGGTCGAACCGGGCGGAGAGATCGTCCAACACGGAATCGAAACGCCCCACGCAAAGTTCCAGCTCGGACGCCCCATCCTTGACCTGCTGCGGTACGTCATTTGCGGTAAGGGCGTCGATCACCTTTTCGTTTATCATGAGAACGTGTGTGGAACGGAAGTCCCGGGTCCATCTGAGCCTCTCGGAGATGGATGACAGTTCGTTCCCTTCGCCGTTGAAAACGCCGCGCAGGGCGGTCATGATATCGTCCCTCTTCACCTTCCAGGCGGCCAACGAGCGCTGGTAGTCGTCCACCGCCCTGACCATGTACTTGGCCTCATCGAAGCTGAGCTGGCGTCCGGATATTGCGCGCAGGATCCTCATGTCCCTGCGGTAGCCGCCGTTCAGCACGCGCAGGGGCCCGGTGTACTGCACCTCGAAACGGTAGCGGAACGTCTTGCCGTCCAGGTCCAGTATGTCCCGGGACCCTATTCCCAGCAGACCGCTCTCCTTCACGGACGAATCGTGGAAGGCCGCCATTCCGGCGTCGGTCAATGCGACCAGCGTGTCCAGGTCGCCCTCCAGCCATTCCCTGCGCACGGAAGGGCGGCCGGCCAGGTCCCCGTACAGGTGTCTCAACCGCCTTACGTCGGAAAGTGATCCGGGAGCTTCCAGTCCCAAAGCGGACGCCAATGTGGGCAGGGCGCCCCAGAGCTTGTCACGGGCATCCAGGAGGGCGGACAGCTCCTCCTGCACCTTGGCCTGCAGCCGGTCGCTCCATTCGGTTATGAGCGCCCCGGACCATGGATGGGCGGGATCGCGGAAGGCGGCGGTCATACGCGACAATCTCAGCACCATCGCATCCATGCGCCCCAGGCGATCCTCGTCGATCTCCAGTACCGCAGGCATCTTGAAGTCCATGTCCGCGGCCTCACTGAGCGAGGCGTACCGCCCTATCATCCCATACGCGCTCTCCCCCAGCCGACCGCGCGGGGCGTGCAGTCCCCTGGCGTAATCGTTCAGCTCCTGGCGCACGGCGGCCAGGTCCCGGACCTCGGAAACCTCTCCGGTCCTCTGCCCCAGGTCCTCCAGGCTGGTCGCTATCTCCTTCACTATCTCCGCCCTGTTCTTCTTGGGGTCGTGAAGTTCCAGGCATCTGTTCCCCAGCCCGCACTTGTCCAGGTTTCCCCGCACCACGTCCAGGGCGGCCATCTTCTGGGATACGAAGAGAACGCGCTTCCCGTGGGCCATGAGCTCGGCGATCATGTTGGTGATGGTCTGGCTCTTTCCCGTTCCAGGCGGTCCCTGTAGCACGAAGCTGACCCCGGCCAGGGCCGCCTGCACCGCCTCCAACTGGCTGGAGTCGGCGTCCAGCACCTGGAAGGAGTCATCAAGCTTCAGCTTGGAGTCGTACTCCTGCGGCGCGAGCATGTCGTGGGGCTCGGGAGGCAGGGCGGCGGGGTCCCCGGCCAGCGCTCTGATCACTGGCTGGGATGCAAGTGACGGCAGCCCCTGGTCCAGGTCGTGGTACATCAGCAACTTGGAGAAGTGGAACAGAGCCAGGTGGCAGGTGGCGTTCACCTGCCAGCCCGAGCTGGGCGGGATGGCCTCCCTGATGCTTTCCAGCGCGGCCGGCAGTTCGAACCCGTTGTCCAAGTCGAACTCCGGGAGCTTAATGCGATAGTCCATCTCCAGCCGCTTCCGCAGGCTGGGGTTGAAGACGGCGTCCTCGTCCAGAGGCTGCAGGCGATAGGGGGAGAAGGAGTTCTTCCTCTCCAGGGCGACCGGTACCAGGAAGAGCGGGGATTCGTTGAGTTCGCTCGAACCAGCGTCCTTCCAGAGAAGGGAGCCTACAGCCACGAACAGTATGTTCACCCCATGGTCGCTGCGATACGTGCGGGACCTGCCTCTCAGGTTGTAGAGAACCCTATCCACCTGCTGCTCTGGGACCTGAGCGTTGACCAGCAACCTTCCCGTGCCCGGTTCCTCCTGTCCCTGGGGGTCGGAGATCACGGTGTAATGCCTCCCCTTCTCCAGCTCAAGGTACAAGGTGGAGGCGTCCGGTAGGGAGATCGTCAGCACCGAGGCCTTGTGCTTGCGGAACCTGATGAGCGGATTTCGGTTGGATACGTCCAGCAGTCTGCCCTTCCATGCCTCGGCCTTATCGAAAACCAGCTGCTCCGATCCGTTCATCAGTATCCTGGCAAGGCAGGGGTTGCCAGCTAATAAAATATTTGACCTCTCCGCTGCACGGAGCAACGGACCGAGGCCAACCTTTTTAATCCCCCCTTTTAATGGGGTTGCAAGTGACCTTATGAAAGAGGACGCCTACTGGATACGGGACCAGGTGCAGAAGCACAACAAGTGGTTCGAAGAATCGATCCCCATGATCGCCTCCGAGAACTTGATGAGCCCACTGGCCAAGGAGATGATGATATCCGACTTCCACGATCGCTACGCCGAGGGACTGCCCGGAAAGCGATACTACAACGGCAACATTTTCGTTGACCAGGTAGAGATCAGGTGCCTGGAGCTGGCCCAGCGCATCTTCAAGTGCCAGTTCGCCGACGTTCGCCCCATTTCGGGAACGGTGGCCAACATGGCCGCCCTCATGGCCCTTACCAAGCCAGGTGATACCATGACGTGCACATCTCTGGACCACGGGGCGCACATCTCCACCGCCAAGTTCGGCGCCGTGGGGTTCCGGGGCGTCAGCACCGCCACCTATCCTTTCGACACGCACGATATGGTAATAGACGTGGACGGGGCGGCCAAGCTCATACGCGAGGTAACGCCCAAGGTGGTCCAGTTCGGTCTTTCGGTCTTCCTTTTCCCCGCTCCGGTGAAGGAGCTAAAGGATGTGGCGGCCGAGGTCGGAGCACCGGTCTGGTATGACGGTGCCCACGTGCTCGGTCTCATCGCCGGCGGCAAGTTCCAGGACCCCCTGAAAGAAGGGGCCAACGTTGTCACCGCCTCCACTCACAAGACCTTCCCCGGGCCGAATCACGGCATAGTCCTAGGGCAAGACCTGAACGAGGAGCTTGGCAAGAAGCTTAACTCGTCCGTGTTCCCCGGCGTGACATCGAGCCACCACCTTCACGCCATGGCCGCTTTGGCAGTTACGATGGCGGAGTGGGAGATATACGGCGAGAAGTACGCTGAACAGGTCTGCAGGAACGCCAAGGCGCTCGGTTCGGCCCTGCACGAGCTGGGCATTGAGGTACTGTGCGCCCACAAGGGGTTCACCGAGAGCCATACCATAGCCGTGAACGTAGCCCCGTACGGCGGAGGGGCCGAGGCGGCCAATCTGATGGAGAAGGCCAACATGATCGCCAACAAGAACATGCTCCCCGGGGACAAGTCCTCGGTCAAGCCATCCGGCATACGCCTTGGCTCCCAGGAGATGACCAGGGTGGGCATGAAGGAGAGCGAGATGAAGGAGGTCGCCTCCCTCATCCATCGCGTGGTGGTCAAAAAGGAATCGCCCGAAGTTGTCAAGAAGGACGTGATAGCTTTGAAGCGCAACTTCACCAAGGTGCGCTACTGCCTGCACGAGGGCGAAGAAGCGTACGCCTACCACAAGCTGGTGTGATCGGGAGAGGCGACCTCGCCGGTCACCTCCCCCCTTCAATCTCTTCACACCTGCCGGGTCTCACCATCCTTCACAGGGACATCTTCTTAGCACAGGTCCATTCGATCAGAGGTCGCCCCTGTAGAACCTAGTGGCTGGGCAACCCAGGCAGCGCCCTTCTTTGTACCGATAGCACGCACCGCAGAGGACGCCGCAGGGCGCTTCCTCACCCTCTCTTGTGGCCAGACGGCTACGCACAGAAAGGAAGGGCGTGGGCAGCGCGTCCTCCAGCTGGATCACCTCAGACCTTCTTATGCCCTCCTTGGACCTGAGGGAGCAGCTGCCCATCAGCTCGCTTTCCAGGGTCGCCCGGTCCTCGGCGAGGGTGAGCGCAATGAGGTTGTATCTGCCGAGGCCCTTGAACATGCTTATCACCCGGGGGCATCTTTCGAACACGCTGGTGATGCATCCCATATGCGCCTCGTTATCCACTTCCAAAAGCACCATGTTGAGATAGTATCCGAGCGCGCGGGTGTTTAGCTGCGAGCAGATGGAGACCGTTTTCCCGTCCATCAATCTCTTTACCCTTTTCTTGACCGCCACGCCCGTCATGCCAAGCTCCTTCCCCATCTTCTCGTAGGATATCCTACCATCCTTTTCGAGCATTCTGATGATGTGCTTGTCGGTCTCGTCCATGGTTTGATAAGTAAACCACATGTATTAGTATTATTCATATTATCATACTTACTGGGTCGACATGTACGGGCGGCCAGGGGAAAATCGATTTGGAACTGATATTTGTCATCGCCCTTCTGATCACCGGGTCAGGGGTGGGGCTGGCCTCCGGAATGCTGGGCGTGGGTGGCTGTTTCATTATGATCCCGGTACAGTACTGGGCATTGACGTCCATGGGGTTCGACTCGAAGATCGCGATCCTGGTCGCTTTCGGCACAAATCTGCTGGTTGTGCTGCCCACGGCTTTGAGCGGGGCCTACCGTCATTCCAAGAAAAAGGCCGTTCTCTGGAGACCGGCGGCGGTGATGGGCATATCCGGCGGCATCGCGTCCATGCTTGGGGTGTTCATGGCCACACAGCTCTCGGGAAACCTGCTCACCGTGATATTCGGACTGGTGATCATAGCGAGCGCAGTACGCATGCTCACGGCCAAACCGCCGAAGGGCGAGGAGAACCCTCCAGAGAACGACCTGCTTTACGTTCTTGCCGGACTTCCGCTCGGATTCCTGTGCGGGCTTATAGGCATCGGCGGCGGCGTGCTCATGATCCCAGTGATGGTTGTCGGCCTGAAGTTCAGTATGCATAAGGCGGTGGGGACCTCAACGGCCCTGATGGCCTTCATATCGCTTTTCGCCTCGATCTGCTACATGGCGTACGGTTGGGGGGCCAGCGGGCTTCCTGCCAATTCGATAGGGTATGTCAACATGCTGCAGTTCCTTCTTCTGGCGGCAACCAGCGTTCCCATGGCCCAGGTGGGCGCGCACGTGGCGCATAGAATTCCAGCGAAACAGCTGAAGCACGTGTTCATCATCGTGATGGTGTACATGGGGATCAAGATGACCGGTCTGTTCTCTTGGATGGGGCTGCCATTATGAGTGGCCGCAGACCTAACGACGCGCCCTGAAAAAAGGCTGCAACGGTCCCTGTGACGCGATGCCAGCACAAGGGGGATCGTCACCACGGCCAGGGGTCCAGTGGTTATGAGCGTTTCGATTATGTTCGCGACGACATTCGCAAGTCGGCTGGGATCAACCTCGTTCTATGAGGGTCCCGCCCTTCAACCGTGCCAGCATCTCGCAGGCCATGCACCTCTTCTGCAGCGTGGGCTCTCCGCACTCGCAGGCGGAAAGGGTTGCCTGCGGGAAACCCTCCCTCATAAGGGGCCGCAGCCGGTCGTAGCTGCCAAGTATGGAGTGCCGGGTCCCCGGGTGCTTCCTCTCCATCTCGCTCACTATGGCCCGGTACTCGTTCCTCAGGGCATGCTCGGCGTACGGACATTCCGCATCCGAGAAGGGCAGGTCGGCCAACATGGCGTACAGGTACGTCTCTTTCTCCGGTATGGTGCGCAGCGGCTGTATCCTGGGCACCAGCCCAGGCTGGACGCGATCATGCGGTCCCAACCGGGCCAGGCGTTCCACGTCCCCCCGCATGAAGTTCATGAGTATGGACTGGGCCATGTCGTCCAGGTTGTGTCCTAACGCCAGAACGTCCACGCCCAGCTCCTTGGCCTTCAGGTTAAGGCAGCGGCGGCGGAAGACCCCGCAGTAAGTGCACGCCTCCCTCTCATCGGTCATACGGACCATGTCGTCCAGGTCCATGTTGGCGACCTCGCTGAATGAAATGACCGCGTGCTCGATGTCCAATCGCTCGCAGAGCTCTCGGACCTTCGGAACGGTCTCGGCGCGGTATCCTTCAATGCCCTCGTCGACGGTGATGGCGGTCAAACGGACGTTCTTCCGGCAGCCTAGGATCCTGTGCAAAAGGAACATGGCGGTCTGGCTGTCCTTGCCTCCGGACGCCCCGACGGCTATATGCGCTTCCCCCTCCAGTTTCAGCTGCGCTCGCACCTCCTTCTTCACCCTTCTCTCCACATACTCGATGAGATGGGCGCGGCAGAGATGCGACCCGTTGTATCGTATGAACGTCACGGCCGGGGCGGAGCATTTGGAGCAGCGCATCGGTCAGCCCACGCCGGGCGGGATAATAAATGTTAGGCCTCACATTCGGCGGTCTCCAGGAAACCTTTTAACTGCGATACATCTTTGAAGTGGCCGGAGACCATGCAGGAGATTTGGACCGAGAAGTACCGCCCGCACAAGTTGTCGGACGTCGTTGGCCAGGGGGACATAATAGAGAGGCTTTCCTCCTACGTGCGCTCCGGAAACCTGCCTCACCTGATGTTCGCCGGTCCTGCTGGCACCGGCAAGACCACTTCCGCGTTGGCGATGGCCAAGGAGATGTACGGGGAATCGTGGCGGAACAACTTCATCGAGCTGAACGCTTCCGATGAAAGGGGAATTGATGTGGTGCGCGGCAAGATCAAGGAGTTCGCCCGCACCGCGCCCATCGGCGGAGCCGATTTCAAGATAATATTCCTGGACGAGGCAGACGCGCTCACGCAGGACGCCCAGGCGGCATTGCGCCGTACCATGGAGAGGTTCAGCCGCAACTGCCGCTTCGTACTGTCCTGTAATTATTCCTCCAAGATCATCGAGCCCATACAATCCCGCTGCGCCATATTCCGGTTCCGTCCGGTAAGGGGCGAGGACATCAAGCGCCATCTCAAGACCGTTGCCGATAAGGAGGGCGTGATAATAGACGAGGACGCGTTGGACGCCATAGTGCACGTGGGGGAGGGGGACATGCGCAAGTCGATAAACTCCCTGCAGGTGGCCGCCACAATCGGCAAGGAGGTCACCATAGACGTGGTTTACCAGGCCACAGGGAACGCCCGGCCGGACGAGGTGGTGGACATGGTGAACACCGCTCTGTCCGGTAACTTCTCCGGAGCCCGTGCAAAGCTGGACGAGATGATGATCACGTACGGTCTCAGCGGCGAGGACATCATAAAGCAGATACACCGCTCCTTCTACGACCTGGACATGCCTGACCGGGAGAAGATCCGTTTGATCGATAGGACGGGTGAGATAGAGTTCCGCATCGTTGAGGGAAGCAACGAGCGCATACAGCTGGAATCCCTGCTGGCATACCTGGCGCTGGTAGAAAGGGACTGAGCATTGCCAACCTATTTATATCGGCTCCTTATTTCAAGGCTGGAGGAGTCAAATGGCACGTTTCAAGGAAGCTGACGACAGGCTGCTGAACAAGAAGGTATGCCTTAGCTGCTATGCCCGTAACGCCGTGAAGGCCACCAGGTGCCGCAAGTGCGGTTACACCTCGCTGCGCCTGAAGGCCAAAGAGAGTCGCAAGGCCTAGGCCTTAGAACCAAACCCCTTATCCGTTCAAATTATCTCCAGACTGATTCTATGAGATAGGGTTTTTAATCAAGTGAGCATATGACCCACTGTCTTTAGTTTCTGGGGGGTTTCGGGTAAAGAAGATATTGATCGTGGACGACAATACAGCAATTCTGGAGATCGTCTCCGAGCTTATTTCCGCCGCGGGCTACCAGCCCGTGACCGCCACCGGGGGCAGGGAGTGCCTGAGCAAGGTTCGAGAGGAACACCCGGACCTGGTGCTTCTGGACATCAACATGCCGGACATGGATGGGTGGTCGGTGCTGCGCACCCTCAAGGAGGAAGGTCTTGCCGGCAGCATGAAGATCATGATGCTGACCGCCACCACCGAGATCGGGACGGACATTTTCGGACTGCAGGACATCGTCTCCGGTTACATTCGTAAGCCGTTCAACAACGATGAGCTTTCCTCCCGGTTGCGGGAGGTGTTAGGCGATCGACACCCTTCGCGCGAGGGACCAAAGGAGGAAAAGGACCGCAAGGGCAGGCGTTCCCTACTGCGTAAGAGGGAGGAGGCCGGGATGGAAGTGGCCCGGAACAGCGCCAAGGTCTACGAGATGCGGCGCGGGTTCAGCTACCTGGTCAAGGAGGCCAAGCCCAATAAGTCCTTCGAGATCTTCGTGGACCAGGTGACCCACAACATACAGGGCCTATGCGTTACCCGCCAGCATCCCACCAACATACGTAAGGAGTGGGGACTGGAGAAGACGCCGATCATCTGGCTCAGCAACCAGCTGGGCAAGGTGTACGTCAACCCTTCTAACATCGGTATCCTGAGCGATACCATCATACGCTTCGTGGAGAAGAGCGGGGACGCTGTCGTTCTCATAGACGGGATCGAGTTCCTAGTAGTGAACAACGATTTCGACAAAGTGCTGAGGATGGTACACCACGTGACCGAGGCGGTGATGGAGAACCGCTCCCGCCTCATCGTTTCCGTCGACCCGCGCACCCTGGAAACCAGGGAGCTGGCGCTGCTGGAGCGCAACATGGAGATCATCGAGGCCGAGGGCGCCCGTGCCTGTCAATGACGTTGGGAGCGTGATATCATGTCAGAACTAACCATAACCAGGGTTTGGAGCAGAGAGGTATTGGATTCAAGGGGCAATCCCACCGTGGAGGCCCAGGTGGAGACCGACGCCGTGGTCGTCACCGCCATCGCGCCCTCCGGGGCGTCCACCGGGACCTTCGAGGCGCTGGAGCTCAGGGATGGTGATGCCAGGTACGGCGGGAAAGGCGTGCTGAAGGCCGTGCGCAACGTGCGCGAGATCATCTCCCCGGGGCTGAAAGGAATGGACGCCACGGACCTGAAGGCCGTCGACGCCGCGATGATCGAGCTCGACGGCACGGAGAACATGAGCAGGCTGGGCGGGAACGCCACCACTGCCGTCTCCTACGCGGTGGCCAAGGCCGGCGCGATACTGAAGGGCGTTGAGCTGCACGAACATCTAGGCTCTTCAAGCAAGGTGCTACCGGTACCCTGCATGAACGTTATAAATGGAGGCAAGCACGCCGGCAGCAATCTGAAGATACAGGAGTTCATGATAGTGCCCTGCGGCTCACCGACCTTCTCGGAATCGCTGCGCGCGGGAGCAGAGGTCTACCAGGCGCTGAAACAGGTGCTGAAAGGGAAGATGGGTCCTATGTCCATCAACGTTGGGGACGAGGGGGGCTTCGCCCCGGCGTTCGATACCAGCCGGGAGGCAATGGACGTGCTTCTTGAGGCCATAGAGGCCACCGGCCGCTCGCCCGGGAAGGACGTCTTCCTGGCCATGGACGCGGCAGCCAGCGAGTTCTATTCCAACGGCGTGTACGAGCTGGACGGCAAGAAGATGTCCACGGGGGAGATCGTGGACTTCTATGTCGCCCTGAGCAAGGAGTATCCGCTCATCAGCCTGGAGGACCCCATGCACGAGGAGGGCTTCCAGGACATGGCCGAGCTGACCGCCAAGGTCGGCGACAGGATGCAGCTGGTGGGGGACGATCTCTTCGTCACCAACCCCCAGAGGCTGCGGAAGGGAATAGACATGAAGGCGGGGAACTCCATGCTGCTCAAGGTCAACCAGATCGGCACGGTGTCCGAGGCGATGCGTGCCGCGGAGATTTGCTTCGACAGCGGTTACAACGTAATGGTAAGTCACCGTTCCGGGGAGTCGGAGGACACCACCATGGCCGACATCGCCGTGGCCCTGGAGTGCGGGCAGATCAAGAGCGGTGCGCCAGCCCGTACCGAAAGGACGGCCAAGTACAACCGCCTCCTGCGCATAGAGGAGAACCTGGGTAGCAAGGCCAAGTTCATTGGCCGTGAGGCCTTTCACTGAATAAGGTTCATACGTACGCAGCCCAATGACCAACGGTTCAGGTGATGATTTGGACAGGTTCTTCTCCGCTGACCACGATGACATATACAAGGGTAGGACCACCGACGTGTACTTCCAGCGTACCGAGTCGATACTCAAGGCCAAGGGCCTTCTCGACACGTACACCCGTTCGGAGTTCACGGTCGGCGGGCTTCCTAACGACTGGCCCTGGGCGGTGCTTTGCGGCACCGAGGAGGTGGTCCGCATCCTGGAAGGCAGGAACGTGGACCTCTACTGCCTGCCCGAGGGGTCGATATTCACCCCCCGCACCAAGAAGGGGGTGAAGCTTCCGGTGGCAAGCATAGACGGTCCCTATGGCCAATACTGTTCCCTGGAGACCCCAGCTCTTGGTTTCATGTGCTATGCCAGCGGGGTGGCCACAATGTCCGCCCGCTGCAAGAAGGCGGCCGGCGGCCTGCCGGTCATATCCTTTGGCGTAAGGCGCATGCACCCGGCCATGGCCCCGGTGATAGACCGTTCGTCCTACATAGGAGGTTGCGACGGGGTGTCTTCCCTCAAGGGCGCGGAACTCGTGGGCAAACCGGCCAGTGGGACCATGCCGCATTCGCTGGTCATCATGATGGGCGATCAGCGCGAGGCGTTCAGGGCCTACGGGGAGATAATCGATCCCACCGTGCCCAGGGTGGCCCTCACCGACACCTTTTACGACGAGAAGGCCGAGGCCCTGATGGCCGCCGAGGAGATGCCCGGGCTGCGTTCGGTGCGGCTCGATACGCCAAGCTCGCGCCGTGGGAACATGGCCGACATCGTGCGCGAGGTCCGTTGGGAACTGGACCTGCACGGGCACGTCGATGTAGGAATATTCGTATCTGGCGGTCTGGACGAGTCTAAGGTGAAGGAACTCGCCGCCGTAGGGGCCAGCGGCTTCGGCGTCGGAACGTCTATAAGCAACGCCCCAACCGTCGACTTCGCCATGGACATCGTGGAGAAGGCCGGAAGGCCGATAGCCAAGCGCGGAAAGTTCGCCGGGCGCAAGTACGTCTTCCGCTGCCCCAACTGCCTGGAGTACGAGGTGTCCCTGGACCGGGAGTACCCGCCAAGGTGCTCCTGCGGAAAGGAGATGCGCTGGGCGGAGGTCAAGGTCATAGAGAAGGGAAAACGCCTGGTGCCCGAGGAGCCGGCCGAGGAGATCCGACGTCGCGTACTCAGGCAGCTCGAGGGCATCGATCATTGAGGTGCTGTAATGCAAGAGGAGTTCGTGACCGATCTGGAGATGCTTCAGGACTATCAGTTCAACATAGTCTTTGACGATGAGGGGATGGCGGACATTCTTTCCGACGAGCCGGTGCCTGTAGGCAAGGGGGAGCATCCCAATGCCACCCGCCTCCTGTCGGCGGCCGTGGGCAATTGCCTCTGCGCCTCTCTGGCCTTCTGTCTGAGGAAGGCCCGTTCCGAACCCATCTCCCTCAGGGCCAGGGTGAGGACCGTGCTCGGAAGGAACGACAAGGGCCGGTTGAGGGTGCTCAGCATGGAGGTGACACTGTTCCCGGAGGTCGATGACCCGGCCAAGCTCAAGAGGTGCCTGCCCCTCTTCCAGGACTTTTGCACGGTCAGCGCCGCCGTCCGCGAGGGCATAGATATCCAAGTGTCGGTGGAGGGCCCGAACATTGAGCAAATATAATCTAGCGGAAGGACGTTCCCACCGTTAATGCTTGACGATAAGGACAAGGCCATACTTAGCGAGCTGGAGAAGGACTCCAGGCGCAGCACCAAATCCATCGCCAAGGACCTCAACATACCCCGGGCAACCGTTCACGAGCGGATCCGACGGATGACGGAACGCGGCATCATAAAAGGTTTCACCGTGATACCCGACTTCGGCAAGCTCGGGGAACCGGTCACCGCATTCATCCTCGTCTCATTCCTGCCTAACAACAATCAGTCCCAGAGGGAACTTGCCGACAAGATAAGCGGACTGGACGGCGTGCACGAGGTGCATCTGATATCAGGGGAGCACGATATCCTGCTAAAGGTCCGCGGGGAGTCCATGGAGCGGATCGGGGACCTGGTCATTGACAAGATCAGGCAGATGGACGGCGTCGGTCGAACGCTCACCTGCACCTGCTTCGCCACGGTGAAGGACGAATGAGCAGTGCCTTACAAAAAAAGAGGTAAGGTGCTGTTTCGGGGTAGGTACCGTTAACCGTTCTTATACGAAAAACGCGTTCCATCATTATCTAACTGGATAGCATAAAAAACCGTTTAGGACGTTAAGGAAATGTTTAAAATATCTAAGAGCCTTAGGCATTTTCGTTCAGAAAATTGCGAGGGGTCAGGTCTTCCGTCCAGTATCTTGTGGGCTGCTGGTTGAGGGGGCAGCATGCTCTGAATAGGGAGGAGTTTATTGCTCAATGGTCAATTAGCGCAAGCTACGCTCAGATCGGACGATGAGGGTTTCAGGCCTCATCTGGAGGTGCACCGGAGGGAAAGTTCCCTGGTGCTCCCCTGTTCTATCGGCGAGGAGCGCGGTCATTACACCTCCCTGTTCGGAGATTTCCAAGGCGCGACCGTTCTATGCGCGTGCGGTTCCCTGGTAAAGCTGGACCAGGCCACGGTGCATCGCCGGCGCATGCTCGGCAAGCCGGTGGAGTGCCATCACTGCCGGAACAGGCGCGTGGCGCTGGAAAAGGAGGACCTGGACAACGAGTTCTACGGTCGCGAGATCGATTGAGCCTCCTTGACGAACTTACCGGGAACGGATAACGTTCTTATACCCCGCTCCAGATTGATTCTTTCCATTCCAAGGTGTTAAAATGGACATGATAATAATCGCCGGATTCCTGGGCAGCGGGAAGACGACGCTGATACTGAACACTATAGAGCGCATCTCAGAGATCACAGACAAGAAGGTGGCCGTGATCGTGAACGATTTCGGCAACATCGGCATCGACGGGAAGGTGATGGAAAGGTACGGGCTGAAGGTACAGGAACTGCCCCGGGGATGCATATGCTGCACACTCGGCCCTAACTTCCTGGATACCGTGCGCATCCTTGATGACAAGTACTCGCCGGACCTGGTCATCGTGGAGCCTTCCGGCATAGCGGACCCCGACGCCCTCTTGGCCACGATGGAACACTATCACGGAAAGCCGCTGGGCTACATAAAGACGGTCATACTTCTGGACGCCGTGCGATTCCCGGTGCTCATCCAGGCCATGAAGCATCCGCTGCAGATTCAGATACGCGCGGCCGACATGCTGCTTCTGACAAAGTCCGATGAGGTGGACCCATCCCGCATACAGGAAATGATAGGTTACATCAGGGAGCGGAGGGAGGACATACCGGTGCTGGAGGTATCGAGCACCGACGGGCGCAATCTGGATGATTTCGTACAAAGGATGGTGGGGCAATGATCACCGAGGACTTCGCCGCCTACGCGGTCAGGCTGAAGATATCATACCCGTCCCCAGTGCTGGCGGACGAGGTGCAGCATGCCCTTGAGTCCTTCATGAACGGCCTGGCCATGGACTGTCTGGAAGCGGGAACCAGGCTGATAGGTCACATCAAGTGCCTGGTGGAGAACGAAGATGAAATGGTCACCTGCAGCGTGACCGACCACGACGGCCGTGTGCGCTGCCGCGGCCGTTTCGAGAACCCTCGTTCCGAGTTGGAGATCATAGTCAACGTGCTTCAGTATGGTCTGAGGAAGAGCGACCTGGCGCGCATAATGGCATCCTGTGGAAAGCGCAGCTTCCCCGGCCACTCATCCCTGTCCATCGAGGACCTGGAGATCGATAAGGAGGACCTCATTCAGCTGAGCTGACATCTTCCTTCTTGGCAGCCTTGGCCGTCTTCTTAACGGTCTTCTTCGCAGCGGGCCTCTTTGCAGCCTTGGCCGTCCCGCTGGTCTCGGTGCCATCCTCCACATTCTTCTTAA